>JASFIA010000334.1:0-4045 GCA_050122915.1 Desulfobacterales bacterium
CGATGGAGATGAGAATCATCGCCGCGGATACTGTATAGGCGATTTTCCGCTTGCCGATGAAGTCGACGTTGATGTCCGGTTTGATGAACTGCATTGGCAGAGTCCTTTTGATACCTTCCCGGGCAGTGCTACCTGGACGGGCTGCCCCTTGGGGCACGATGCGATGGATATCTTTATATACTAAGGGTTTTCAACTTTCGATTCATCAGGAGATAGTCGAATATGGTGCGAGAGAAAATGAGCGCCGTGAACATGCTGGCGATGACCCCGAGGCTTAGGGTCACGGCGAACCCCTTGACCGGTCCGGTACCAAACTGAAACAGAACCAATGCGGCGATGAGGGTGGTGACATTGGCGTCAAGGATGGTCAGGGTGGCTCTGTCGTATCCGGCATCCACTGCTGCCCGGGGCGGTTTGCCCAGAGCCAATTCCTCTCGGACGCGCTCGAAGATGATCACATTGGCATCCACTGCCATACCGATGGTGAGAATGATGCCGGCGATACCGGGGAGGGTCAGCGTTGCCTGAAAGGCCGCCAAACCGGCCCCCATCAGCAGAATATTCAGGATGAGGGCGATATCGGCGATGAATCCCGAGAGCCGATAGTATACCAGCATAAAGAGGATGACCAGCACGCCGCCGACCAGCATGCTGATGATGCCTTTGTTGATCGAGTCCGATCCCAATGAAGGACCGACGGTTCTTTCCTCGAGGATGTTGACCGGCGCAGGCAACGCACCGGCCCTCAGCACGATGGCAAGATCCCGGGCCTCCTCGGTGGTGAAGTTGCCGGTGATCCTGGCTTGACCTCCCCCGATCCGCTCCTGAATGACCGGGGCGGAATACACCTTGTTGTCGAGGACGATGGCCAGGCGCTTCCGGACGTTTTCCCCGGTGACGCGCTCGAAGATCTGGGCACCCTTTCGGTCGAAATCGATCGACACATAGGCGCCCTCTCGGGTGTCGATGCTCACTCGGGCATCGGTCAGGTAAGCGCCGGTGAGAAGCGCCCGCTTTTTGATCAGGTAGGGGGTTTTGACGGTCCTGCGTGTGGCGGGGTCCTCGCTGACCTCAAAAAGCAGCTCGCTGCCGGGAGGGGCGCCCTGTTTTTCGGCCGTGGCCGGGTCCATCCGCTCATCCACCAGCTTGAATTCCAGCAGCGCGGTTTTTCCGATCAGCTCTTTGGCCCGTTCGGTGTCTTTGACCCCGGGCAGTTGGATGAGAATGCGTTTTTCTCCCTGTCGTCGAATATCAGGCTCGCTGACCCCGAATTGGTCGATCCGGTTGCGGATGGTTTCCAGCGCTTGTGCCGTCGCCATCTGCTTGACATGGGCGGCCTCTTCATCCGGCATGTCCAGAACAAGGGAGAGCGAATCGCCTTCCTGCCGGCGGTCCTGAACCCGCAGGTCCGGGAACTCGTCGTCCAGGATTTTGTCGAAGCCGGCAATGGACTCGGCTCCGGTGGCCGTCACTTGGATGCGCTCGTCGTCTTGATGGGTGACCGTGACCTTGCGCAGCCGGCTGGATCTCAGCTGGTCCTGGATCTCTTCGGCAATGCGGCCGACGGTGCTGCTGACCGCCTTGTCGGTATCCACTTCCAGCACCAAATGCATGCCTCCCTGCAGGTCCAAGCCCAGGTTGATTTTTTTGTGGGGCCAGATTCCGGGGTGAAGTGACGGTAAAAGGTAGACAACAGCCGTCAACAACACTGCCGCGACCAGAACCGGCTTCCAGGAAATGAACTTCAATGAGGGAATCCTTTCCGTTTCAAAATGACGAGACCCGGGTCCAGGGGTCGGGCCGGGGTGTTAGGATTGGCTGTCTTCTTCTTTGTCGTCACTTTTGCTTTTTTTCTCCTGTGGTGCGGCAGGCCCTGATTGGGCGAGAGCAGCCACATTGGAGCGGACGACCTTGATTCGGACCCTATCGGCGATTTCGAGCTGGAGGACGTTGTCCTCGATGCCCGTAATTCGTCCGTAGATTCCTCCGGAGGTGATGATGCGATCGCCCTTCTTGAGGGTGTTGATCATCTCTTTGTGCTCTTTGTTCCGCTTCTGCTGGGGACGGATCAGAAGAAAATAAAAGATCACGAACATGAGGATGATGGGGACCAGTCCCCCGAAGCCTCCTGCCCCCTGACCGGCGGGCGCTCCAGCCTGTCCCATGGCATATGCAATACCCGTCAAAACAAACCTCCTCATTTGGTGCGTCACCGCGCTGTAGGACGATGCCGCACGTGGTGGTGTTGAAATTCGATGGCCTCGGCCCAGGCCGAGACTCCCGCCCTTGAACCGGGCATAAGTCGGCCGCTGGTATACTGTAAATGGTGCGGCAGGTCAAACGATTCTTTGTCGTAGAAGGTCTCCGGAAAGGCTTCGCAGCATTGCGGACGGGTCAATCCGAGGTCATGACTCCGGCGGCATCCAGAGGGTGTCGCCGTCGAACCGGATCTGGTCTATTCTGTTGGCATCGATCTGGTCGAGGAGCTGGAAAATCGTATCCATCTTGTAAATGATGATTTTGGAATAGGGTTCGATAACATTCAGATCGCTGTCGAGGGTCTTGTCTTTGATATTGTATATGTAAACAAGGTTTTCCGAGAATTTGAGAAGTTTGCCGATGCCCGAACTGTATCCCTCCGGGTTGGGTTCATCTGCGAGGGGAGAAAGGTCGATCCGTTTTTGCCGGAAGTGGTCTTGAAGAAAACGGAAATGAATGTTCCATATGTTGTCTCCGGGCTGCACGACATAGAGTCCGAACATTTCGGGGGCGGCGTCGACGGGCTGTCCGCTGGGACCGATGGTCTCTTCGGTGAGTTCACCGGTTTTCTGACGGATGAGCTCCTGGATATCCTTCATCGAAATACGGTTGCCTTGGATAGTAACGGTTTCGTTGGATTGGGCGAGCATGTCGATACCATCGCCCACCTGATACTGCTCTTTGCGATCCGCCATGAGGGATGTCAGGGATTCGTCCTTGTTTAGCTGATCGAAAGGAAGTTCGGCTCCCGGCGCGGTTTCGCCCTGGGGCGGGGCGTCGGCATCGGTTGGGGAGGGTGTCGCTTTGCCGAAGGTATCCGGCCAGAATCGGATGATGGCCAAGGCGGCGAGAATGAGAAGCGCAATAACAACCAATAGGAGCAGCGAGCGGGAATTCCTGGGGGATTTGGTCACGTCCTCCACCATTGATACCTCCTGCAAACCCTTCCGGGCGGCAAACAGGGGTGAACCTGGTTGTCTGTGGACAGCGCGTCGCCTATTGACCGATCACCGAACCGGCTGGCAGCCTGATCGGCATCGGTCAAAGATGAGGGTGCCGTCAGCGGCGCCGCCGCCTGGGGACCGATCATCGATCGCTCTACTCGCAGGTGATGGTGCTATCTCCCGGAACCATCGAGGGATCAGCGTTGATGCGAATTTTAACCTGTTGCTGCTCCTCCAAATCCAAGAGCTCTTTTCGCTTTCGGTTGAGGAGGTAATCGGCCACCTCGACGGGCACCGTCCCCAATACTCTCTGGGAGCCTTCCTTGATGAATTCCATACCCAGTTTTCTAAGGAACCGGATGCCAAGCGTCTCGGTGGACGGCACCTGACCTTTTCCCCGACAGTGGGGGCAGGGCTGGAAACTACCGAAATCGATGGAAGGGCGAATCCGCTGTCGGGACATTTCCATCAATCCGAATCGGGAGATACGGCCAACCTTTGTTCTCGCCTTGTCCAGTTTGAGGTGAGCCTTGATGGCCCGTTCCACCTCGGAACGGTTTTTGGCCTCACGCATGTCGATGAAATCGAGGACGATCAGACCACCCAGGTCTCTGAGTCTGAGCTGACGGGCGATTTCCTCCGCAGCCTCGAGATTGGTTTGGAGAGCCGTCTCTTCGATATTGCGACGCTGAGTGGCCTTCCCTGAGTTGACATCGATGGCGACGAGGGCTTCGGTTTGGGCGATAACGATCGAGCCGCCGGATTTGAGGGGCACCCTGGCATCGAATACGGAAGCAATCTGATTTTCCAGCTGATATTTAGAGAAAATCGGTTTGCTCCCT
>JASFIA010000335.1:0-4041 GCA_050122915.1 Desulfobacterales bacterium
TCTCCCTTCAGGGTGAAGGTCCATTCATGATCACCCATCGCATAGACGAGGTGGATTTCAGCGACCATTGCCCCTTTTTTTACGGCCAACACCGCTTCATCGAGGTCGGCATGATCACCTTTGATGGTGATGGTTTCAATTCCCTCGTTGGGTTTCCTATTTTGCAGCACCATCCGATTGCCGATGTGAAGGGAGACCAAATCCGGATCCAGCGACTGAAGCCGGTCGAAGCGGTTGTCGATCACATACCATAGCCATGTCAGAAACTCATCGCCGAGGAATTGATAGCGCCGGTAAGCATGTGCCACATCAATCATTGGAATAAGCCATCCACTGTGTCGGCCGTAAAGTCGATACGCTGTCCCGTTCCACATCGGACAGTCCGCATGTCAGTTCGCAGGTGGTGAAAGGAAACAGGCGGATCAGGCCCAGTTTGAAAGATCGGTTGAACAAGGTTTCCAATTCTTCGTTGGCCGCCTTCAGGTTCGTAAAACACCACAGCAGCCCCTCCTCATAGCGCCATACGATGTCGTAAATATTGGGGGTGGCCGGTATCCTTAGGCTTAACACCTGAACCACATGGTCTTTGATATCCCGCTTTTCGTTTTTCGAGAGAAACTCCCTCCCGGTTTTTTCCAACTGTTTGTTCATTTCAAGAAGGTAATGTTTTTTCAATACTTTGGATGGAATCGTCTTTTTGTCGATCCGCAGGGAGAACAGGAAATCCGTTCCGATCATAAGATCCGAACCCGAAAAATCTGGGGCAAATGGATGCTTGAACGATGTCCAGCCGCTCACGATGGCGTCCGGGTCGTTATCGATATCTGAAATGGCGTTTCGTTGAAGGCCCTTTCGAACCGTCTCCATCACCGGGTCGTCAAGTTGCCCTTGAACCTTATATTGGGTCAGGGATATGGATGAGGACAATAACCCCATGAGCGTCGTCCGTTCTGGTGGCCGCCAAATTCGTTTTTAGGGCGCCACTACAATATCTGGTGGAACCAACGTGCTAAACTTGATACATATAGCTTTTTTTGAGTATTTATACAAGATATTTTAAACGGTTTTGGTGATTTAGCGTATCCGTGATCCACAGGGCCTTTCATGGGTTTCATTGCCGATCTCCACATTCATTCGCGCTTTTCCCGAGCCACTTCCAAGCGCCTCGACCTGGCGAGCCTTCACCATTCCGCCCAGTGCAAGGGGATCGCCGTCCTCGGAACCGGTGACGCCACCCACCCGGAGTGGATGGCGGAAATCAAAGAAAAGCTCGAACCCGCAGAGGATGGCCTGTTCAAGCTAAAATCCCCGTTGTCGGCAGCGGTGGATGACACGGTCCCGAAGGGGTGCCGGAGGAGCGTCCGGTTTGTTCTTCAATCCGAAATCAGCTGCATCTACAAAAAACACGGGCGAACCCGCAAGAACCACCATATTGTCTTCTTTCCGGATCTGAGCAGCCAGGAGCGGTTCAATCGCCGGCTGGCCGGAATCGGCAACATTCATTCCGACGGTCGTCCCATACTGGGTTTGGACGCCCGTGATCTCCTCAACGAAATTCTTGAAACCAGCAGCCGGGGCGTCCTTGTTCCCGCTCACATATGGACACCATGGTTTTCTCTTCTGGGTTCAAAAAGCGGCTTCGATCGTCTGGAAGATTGTTTCGAGGATCTATCGTCACACATTTTTGCAGTGGAAACGGGGTTGTCGTCGGATCCCTCCATGAATCGTCGGGTATCGGATCTCGATGGACTCACCCTGATTTCCAATTCAGACGCCCATTCCCCGGCCAAGCTGGGCCGGGAGGCCAATCTGTTTGATACCGATTTATCCTACGGCGGCCTTTTCGACGCCATCAAGTGGCCCGCATCGGGAGGCTTTCTTGGCACCATCGAATTTTTTCCAGAGGAAGGAAAATACCATCTGGACGGGCACCGGAAATGTCGGGTTCGGCTGTCGCCTGCAGAGACCCAATCCATGGAAGGGTTTTGTCCGGTTTGCGGAAAACCCTTGACACTCGGTGTTCTTCACCGGGTCGAAGCGCTCTCGGATCGGCCGGCGGGTTCCTTGCTCCCTATAGCCCCTCCGTTTACCAGCCTGATTCCCCTGGTCGATATTCTGGCCGAGATATTCAGGTGTGGAAGCGCAACGAAGAAGGTCTCGGCAGCCTATCAGCATCTTCTCACCGTGCTGGGCAGCGAGCTGATGGTCTTGAAAGACATGGATCCCGAAGCCATCGAGCAGGCCGGCATCCCGCTGCTTGGAGAATCGATTCGACGGATGCGTCGCGGTGAAGTGGTCATTGCCGCAGGTTACGACGGGGCGTTCGGAACCATCCGCTTGTTCGAAAACGAGGAGCGGGAGCGGCTGATGGGGCAATCCCTCCTTTTCGGTCAGTCCAATGGCGCGCCGACTTCCCCAGCACCCCGGGGCCCCGAAGGGTTTTTGTCCTCTAAACGTCTTGGGAGGACTTCCACCGGTAAGTCAGAACCGGTTGCCGAGCCCCATAAAAGCCTGAATCCGGAGCAACAGCAGGCGGTGGACCACGCCGGCGGTCCCCTGCTGATCGTGGCAGGTCCGGGAACCGGAAAAACCCATACCCTTATCCGAAAAATCCATCGATTGATAACCCTGGAAGGGGTTGCACCGGAAAATATTCTCGCCATTACCTTCACCCATCGCGCCGCGGCGGAACTCGACGCCCGCTTGAAGAGGCTTATTGTAAACGGTGATTCCCCGCCTTTCGTCGGAACCTTTCACGGCCTGTGTTTGGAACTGATAAAAGAACGCCTGCCGGAAGCCGATTGCCGCGTGATCGACGATGCCGAACGACGGGAAATCATTCGATCCCTTATCGATTCAGCCAACATGAGGCCCGATCCTTCCCAATTAGAGGCCCTTTTTATGGCCAAACAGGAGCTGCTGTCCCCGGAGGAGTGGGTTCCCGATGGTGACGACGGAAATCGGTGGTCTGATATTTATCGGCGCTATCAGAATCTGCTTTCAACCCTCGGTGTATTGGATTTTGACGACATCATTTTCAAGGTGGTTCGCTGGCTCGAAACCGACGACGGTTATCGCCAATCGCTCTTGGAGCGGTTCAGCCATATGTTAATCGACGAATACCAGGATCTGAACCCCGGACAGTATCGCCTGGTTCGGGGTCTGACGCAGCCGGACCACGATCTGTTTGCCATTGGTGATCCGGACCAGTCCATCTATGGATTCAGGGGCTCCGACACCGCTTATTTCAACCGATTTGTCGAAGACTATCCAACGGCCCGTGTGATCCGATTGAACCGCAACTATCGATCGACGCCGGTTATCCTAGAAGCCGCTCACCATATCATCCGGGATCAACTCCCCGCCTATGGTGAACGCTCTCGATTGACACCCACCTTCAGGGGAGGGCTTAAGATCGATGTGTTTCAGTCTGGATCGGAAGTCTCGGAGGCCGTCGCCATCGGAAAGCGCATCGAAGCACTGGTGGGGGGATTGGGGTTTCATTCCATGGATTTCAATACGGTGGACGCGGCTGGAATCCAAACCCATATAGGGTTTTCGGATATTGCGGTGCTGTTTCGAACGCGGTCCCAGGCCGCCGTTATTGACGAGGTCCTGAGTGAGGCCGGAATCCCATGCCAGACGGCAAGCCGCAAGGCGGTTCAAGATCAACCGGGCATTGCCGAGCACCTGGCGCTACTTCGACTGGCCGAAGGAATCGGTAGCTTTATGGACGTGGATGCTGCCCTGAAACGTCATCCCTCGGTTCCCGCGAAAACGATCGGAAAGCGCCTCAGGGCCTGGGCGCTTGAAAACGGTATGGGCGTCGAGGCGGCTTTGCTCGCCGTCAAGGAAAAATCGATTCCAGGTCTGTCGACAAGCCATCAGGCGCGGTTGGCCTCCCTTATGGTCGCCGTTGAGACCTTGAGGAACAGCGCTTACGGGGCATCGGTCCGTGATCGGTTGCGTACTGTTCTGTCGCCGGCTCTCGCGTCTGAACCTCTCCGGGAAGCGGCCATCCGTTTGGTCGAGATGTCCGTT
>JASFIA010000336.1:0-4033 GCA_050122915.1 Desulfobacterales bacterium
ACATTGCCGTTGTCCAGAGTTCCCTTGTAATCGACGCTGACGTACATGCCGTTTTCAACTGTATGCATTCAAACCTCCAAACTAGTGGTTGACGAATCGTCGAACCTAACCCTTGGTTCGGTCAAGTCAACCTCGGGGTGACATAAACGATTCTTAAAAAACAGAATATTTCTCGGAGTGCCATGAACTGCCGTCGACTTCACGACTCTTCCGACGCCAAGAGGAACCCTGATCCTCGAGGCCGCTTCCGCCGTTGTCGGAAAATGCCGACCGAAGGCCACGATCTTCAACATCCCTGCATGCCGCTGTGGGTTGAACACGCCGGGGGCAAAGGATCAAAAATGACGGGTAAAGGATCGCCGGCGCCCGAAGTCACGTCTGATGGAAGCGCCAGCCATGGGCAATCAACCGGGGCCACTTGGCTTCGATTGACGAAACAAAAATGGATGGTGAGGATCGACCCTATTCCGACAATCCGTAGTGAAACATCTCATAGGTGGTTTTGCCGCCCAATAGAGCGTCGATTTGGCTCTGTATCTCCTGTCGCTCACCGCTCAGCAGCCATTTCTCCCAAGCGTCCGCGGACTGCCACGAGCTGATCACCAAGAACGCATCGGGTCTGTCGAAACTTTTCATGGTCTCGCCTGAAATATAGCCGGGTTGAGCGCTAGCCAAGGAGCGCATCTTTTTGAACAGGTGAACCATATCTTTGACCTTGCTTTGGGGCACAGTTCGCATAATCAACACCTTTATGGCCATGCGGTCCTCCTTTTCGTAAAGTGCCGGTTATCGGCAAAAGCGCTTAACCACACTCTTCCGGGATGAGTCCTTGAAGCCTTGCGTGTCGGCGTGTGACGGGGACGATAGCCGGTAAAAACCGTCGAAATGGGGAAGAGCGACGCACCGCCGCTGGGCTCGTCGTCTTCTACCTATCGTGTCTATCAGAAATCTAAACAGAAATGAGACGGGTGTCAAACGGAATCAGCCCTCAAGAAAAGGGAATGTGGCGCATTCCTGTTGACCGTCATGGGGTAAAGGCTTAGAAGGAGAAATGGGGGTGCTGTCGACAGTCCCGCGAACCCTATAGCTCCTCGCACGGCCGGCAGGTCGCCGGCGATCGGTTCCGCCTGCAATCGACTGCGGAAGATGTCCGTCTCAAGCGCCCCAATCACCAATCCAGACCTCTATACCCGGAGCCGTATCATCACCGGGAGACACATCGACCCCGTCGACGTGGTCGTGGCCCCCCGGCCGCCGGACCGAAGGCGATTGCTTAGCCTTCACGGGAGTGGCCGATGGGCCAGGGGTTCCCGTTGTCGTTGGCCGATCCAGGACGTTTCCGCCGGCGAGCATGCCGGTGGAGAGGCATTGCCTGCAAGGACCGTCACCGCGCCAGTTCCTCTGCTGAGCCGATGGTTCATCGTTCGAGGGGCGACGATCTCAGGATGATCAGAAAGGAGTTCAGCGGTATCATGACCAATCCCCGCCATTATCTTTATCTTGTCGTTATTTACTTGGGTATCGTCGTCGGCGTCTGTGCCCTCTTGTTCGTTCCTCTGAAATCGGCATTCATGGCCAACTGGGGGTTCAACCTTCTCATCCTGGGGGCATTGGTCGTGGGTATCGGCATCAACATGCACCAGATACTCAGGTTGGAGCCGGAGATCAACTGGATGAAGATTTTCAGAACCGGGGATTTGGGGCTCTCGGTGGCTGAACCCCCGGTTCTCCTCAAACCCTTGACCCGGCACCTCTCAGACATCCATCGGGACCGCTTCCGGTTGTCGGCCCTTTCCCTGCGAACGGTGTTGGAGGGGATTCGAGGACACCTGGACGAATCCAGAGAAATATCCCGCTACATGATCGGGCTGTTGATATTCTTAGGGCTTCTCGGGACCTTCTGGGGACTTCTTCAGACCATCGGCGCCGTGGGTCAAGTCATCGGTGGGCTCGAGGTCGGCAGCAGGGATTTTACCGCGGTCTTCGAAACCCTGAAAGCCGGCCTCCAAGAACCGTTGAGCGGAATGGGAACGGCGTTCAGCTCTTCCCTGTTCGGTTTGGGAGGTTCCTTAGTCCTCGGGTTCATCGACATCCAGGCCAGTCATGCCCAAAACCGATTCTTCAACGAGATGGAAGAGTGGCTCTCCGGTGTGACGCAGCTGGTCGAAACAGACGACGGTGTGGCCAGCGGCCTCGGCGTTGCGCCACACGCCTCCGGCGCTGTCGAAGCGACCCTTCACGAATTGGTACAAGAGCTCCGGAGACAGAATCAGACCATCGAGCGCCTCATGGATAAGGGGAGCGACAGCCTCGGCGGGGAGCCGGTATCCCGCCAAGGCCGTTGAGGAGGCAGGTATGATTTCCCGATCGAGGCGACCGTCCAATGCCGTCAGTGTCTGGCCAGGATATGTGGATGTCCTGTCTGCACTGCTTATGATCGTGATCTTCGTTTTACTTCTCTTCACGGTGACCCAATTCATGCTGAGCCAAATCCTGTCGGGGCAGGAAAGCGAGCTGACAAGCCTACATCGCCAGGTCTCGGAGCTGGCCGAACTCCTCGGTCTCGAGAAGGAAAAAAGTCGAGACCTGACCCGGGAGGTCGGAAACCTGTCACAGATCATCCTCAACCTGACCAACGAAAAGGAGATGTTGAGCTCCGAAATCATCGATCTCGAACGCCGGTCCGATGCCGATCGGAAGACCATAGAGCAGCAGTTGATGACCCTGGCCAGCCTCAATGAAGATATCGACGCTTTAAGGAAAGTGCGCGACGCGTTGGAAAAACAGGTGGGAACCCTGTCGACGATGCTCGATGACAAGGATCGGGAGATCGGCGGCCTGCGAGACCGATCCAAGGCTCTTGAGGCAAGGATCGCCGAAGACGCCGAGCGAACGCTTCTGGCCCAGAAGCAGCTTGAAGAAAGGGATATCCGTATTCAGGCCTTGTCAGCTGTCGTTGGTGAGCAGAAGTCGGCGATCGAGGAGGAGCGGCAGCTGTCGGCGGATGCCAGGGCTGAGGTGGCGCTCCTTAATCGACAGATTGCTGGGCTCAGGGACCAGCTGGAGGCCATCAGCCGTGCCTTGAAACTGGCGGAGGAGACCACACAGGGACAGGAGGAGCAGATCGAGGAGCTGGGCAGGCGTCTCAACATCGCTTTGGCCCGTCAGGTCGGAGAACTCGAGCGATACCGCTCCGAATTCTTCGGGCGGTTGAAGGCGATCCTTGGAGAGAATCCCCTGGTGAGAATAGAGGGGGATCGATTCGTTCTTCAGGCGGAGCTGCTGTTCGCATCCGGGTCGGCAACCTTGGGCCGGGAGGGCAGGGCCCACCTCAAGGAACTGGCTGTCGCCCTGTTGCCGCTATCCCGCCGGATTCCGGACGAGATTCAATGGATACTGCGCATCGACGGCCATACAGACCCCATTCCGATCCGCAATGCCGCCTTTTCCTCGAACTGGGAGCTGTCCACCGCCAGAGCGGTGTCGGTGGTGGAATATCTGGCATCGGAGGGGGTTCCCGAGGAGCGAATGGCCGCCGCGGGCTTCAGCCGGTTTCATCCCGTCGATCCGGCCCATACCGCAGAGGCCTACCGGAAGAACCGGCGGATCGAAATCAAGCTGACCTCCCGGTAGACGGGGCCGGCAGCGGGTCTGGGACTTTAGCCGTTTGAACACCTCCAGCTTGAATGGTTTCTTTCCTTTCATGCCATCGGTGTCCGCATAGCAATACAGGCACTCGGTGGCGCACTTCATCGTGGGGAGGACCAATATCCGGGTCGGCCTTTTGCATCGCACGTCGACCATATCGATTTCGTCTGCGGGAACCACAAACGCGCGAGGATCATAGGAGCGGATCAGAGGCCTTTCGGCATCGGTCGTCTCCTCGAGGAGCGAACCGATGACCGCGGTGCTGCTGACCGGGAGCGACAGCAGTGTTTCGATCTGCTCGATCGCATCTTCTTCGGAAAGATAGAATAGATAGATAGGAGACGATTTTCTTGATATCATGAAGGCTTTTGGTCCCATCGAAAAG
>JASFIA010000337.1:0-4017 GCA_050122915.1 Desulfobacterales bacterium
TCTCAAACTCAGTCACCGCCGTGTTCAACGAAATCCCGTCGTCCGTAACCGAGATGGAGGGATGCTGAAACGAGATTTCCTGCCGCCCCCTCAATTTGGGTGGCAGGTCCTCGAGCG
Organism: Desulfobacterales bacterium; assembly: GCA_050122915.1. GTDB lineage: Bacteria > Desulfobacterota > Desulfobacteria > Desulfobacterales > UBA5852 > CALNZV01. The sequence continues at coordinate 118 of JASFIA010000337.1, forward strand.
AAATCGTGCCGCCGTCCTTCAACACCACCAGACGCTCCATCATGTTTTTCAGTTCCCGGACGTTTCCCGGCCATGAGTGGGCGGTCAGGCAGTCGAGCGCGTCGGCGGAGACCCCTTCCACCCCTGAACCGGTTATGTCGTTGAACAGGTCCAAAAAGTGATTCACCAGAAGCGGGATATCTTCGATGCGCTCTCTTAGGGGAGGGAGTTTCAGGGGTATGACATACAGCCGATAGAACAAATCCTCCCGGAACCGGCCGGATTCGACCCGCTTTTCCAGATCCCGATGGGTGGCGGCAATGAATCGGACGTCTACCCGGTGGGTTCGATTGCCGCCGACGGCTTCGAACTCCCCCTCTTCCAGCACCCGTAGGATCTTCACCTGGAGATCCGGGCTCATATCACCGATTTCGTCGAGAAATATGGTGCCCCCGTTTGCCAGCTCAAACTTGCCGGTCTTGGTGACCATAGCGCCGGTGAAAGCCCCTTTGACATGCCCGAACAATTCGCTTTCCAGAAGGCTTTCCGGAATAGCGCCGCAATTGATGGAAATCATCGACTCGTTTTTCCGACGGGACTTGGAATGAATGGCATGGGCGACAAGTCCCTTTCCGGTGCCGGTTTCTCCGGTAATTAAAACGGTGCTGTCGCTAGGAGCAATCTTATCAATCAGCCGAAAAACCTTCTGAATGGCACGACTTTGACCGATAATAGTCTCTGTTGCGATCCGACTCACGGCATTCCCCCTCAGATGTCAGAACGAGGTGCTGTCACAGTCATGGGAAAAGGGGTCGATCGCTGCCGCCCCCACCATGCGACCCATCGGGTAAAATAAATCACAAATAGGGAATTATATATCAAAGAGCATAAAAAGATCAAGCAGTTGTATCAATGAAAAGTCAGACCGGCTCATTGAGGCCCCGCACGGTCTGACGAAGGTCTGGCACCAGACCCCCGTTCGGGCAAGGCGGCAGGCGGAGTCTACACCCGTGGTCATATCTGAAGGAGGATGATCGAATGGATTGGTTTATTGCCAAAAAAATTGCCAGTCATTTTGTTGCGTTGCCCGGTATCTTGATTGCCATTCTGTTGGCAGGCGGCCTGTGGGGGCTTTACCGGGGCCGGCTAGAACGATCCCTGGCCTATCTTGTCATCGGTGGGATTCTTTGGGGGCTCTCCCTGAATCCCACCGCCGATCTGGCCTATCGAGGACTCGAATCCGGGCTTCACGTCCCTGAATCGCCCTCAGGAGACGTCATCATCGTGATGGGAGGCGCCATTCAGGAAGGGTCGCCGGATATGACAGGCACCGGCGTACCGGCCGAGGGATCGTGGAATAGGCTCGTCACCGCGGCCAGGCTCCAGAAACGGCTGAACACGCCTATCATTCTCAGCGGCGGTCGGGTTTATGAAGACAATGAGGCCATGGGTCCGGTGGTTAAACGGATGCTGGTGGACCTGGGCGTACCTGAACGGCAAATTCTCCTTGAAGGAGATAGTCGGGATACCATCGAAAACGCCCTGTTCTCGAAGGCAATGTGCGAAGAAAAAGGCTTTGAGCGCCCTATCGTGGTTACATCGGCGGCCCATATGAAAAGAACCCTGTTGAGTTTCGAGAAAGTCGGTATGGAGGTGCTGCCTTTCCCCTGCGGGTTCATCACCTGGAGCGGAAAAACCTATGGGTGGCCGGACTATCTGCCGGGCAACTATGCCGCACTGTCCACCGCCCTGCACGAATATCTGGGCCTGCTGCTTTACCGGTATGCCTATTGAGCCGCGGATGGGATATCGGGGGGAGACGGATCAGTCCCTCGCGACCATCTCCTGAAGCTTCCGTGCTATCCACCGGGCCGGCACCGCCGACAAGGCCCAGCCGATGCACACCAGCATGATGAAAAGGACATACCGCCCGAGCACCGTGGTCTGCTCCGGGATCAGATTTGGCATGAGGACAGCCCCCAGCAGGACGCCGGCCATGACCCGGTAGGTGTCGGGGGTGACAAGGATATGCGTAAGGACGTGCAAGGGGGTGATCTTCTGTCGCGCCATGATCAGCTCCACGGATTAAGATGAGGTGAAGGTCCGGCCGTTTCCGAAAATACCGCTCACATATCTCCGGACGACGGCATCAGCACCGATAAAAGCGCTGGTGAACAATGCGGAATTCGGGAACCGCGTCAAACGGCTACCACAAAAAAAGGCCCCTGTCGAATCCGAACGTCACGGAACGAGAATCGGGGGGAAAGCCAGCACCTGAATCCCAGAGGCCCATACGGATCACCGAAGTCACCGGGATGGATGAAGAAGGCTTCGTCTGCAAAAGTCGATGGCGGCTTGGCGCAAGTCCCGGATGTTTTCCTTTGAATAGAGGGAGCGCCGGCGGCTGAAGCCGTTCAGCATGCAGATGAGAATGGCGGCTGTCTCCTCTACGGGCAAATCGACAAACTCCCCGGTTTCGATCCCCCGCTTCAGACATCGGGTCAAAAAGCCGTAGTGCCAGTCGAAGACGCGTCTCATTTTACTATGGCAGATATGCTCCGGGTCCTTGATGCGGGCGGGGCAGGCGCTCAGAATGAGTCTCAGCCGCCGCGGCATTTCCTCCACCAATTGCTGATTGAGAAGGATGAGAGCCTCGATTCTGGACATTTCCGTTCCGGTCTCATGGTCGAGGCTCTGGAGCCGCAGGTAGTAGGTGTCGAAGGCCTCGCTCAAGATATGGGTGAACAGCTCCTCTTTGCCTTTGAAATGATAATAGATCAAGGGTTCGGTAACCCCAGCCTCTCTTGATATTTGGAGGGTTGTGGTCCCGTCGTATCCCTGAGTGGAGAACAACCGGATCGCCGTGTTGATGAGGTCTTTTTTTTTGCCCATTTTATTATCCGACCGATTGGGGTAATGATTTCTGGCGGTATGACTGCGCTGGGAGAAAGCATTCAGATCACGGGGGATGGGTTGCCACTTGCCATCGCCGGGTAGCTCCAGGCGAGACTTACGGTGCCGGGGACTGGACCCGATGATCTCTCGCCAGGGAACTGATCGACTTTAACCGCGCACTGAAACCAAGTCTTTAGTCAATGCTGAAACGATTGTCAACGACAGACCCGCCCAAAACCATGCCTGCCGCTCAACCAGGACCTGTCGGCTTCCGGCCTCCGAGGATCCGTTTCAAGGCACTGCGATACCGAGGTTGCGGGGTTTTCCCCTCTCATTGCAACGGGGTCTGACCATCATCGACATGCGCTCGGCTGCCGGCGGCTTTCGGAGGGTTCCAGCCAAATCCATGCACATCCCCAATCATCGCACTGAATCAGGCATTGAAAAGCCATCTCCCGCGGGCGGCAACCTCTGGTCCTATCTTTTCTTGATCGGCAGCTGCCGCCTGGTTCTCAACACGGCGAGACGGTTTGCCTACCCTTTTGCACCCGCCATCAGCAGGGGGCTGAACGTTCCCTTGAACGCCGTCACCGCCGTCATCGCCCTCAACCAGCTGGCCGGGCTGGCGGTATTGTTGCTGGGCCCAATAGGGGACCGGATCGGCTACCGGGCAATGATGCTTGGCGGCCTCGGCCTCATGGGCGCAGGCATGCTGATTGGCGCCATCTTTCCGGTATATGGGGGCGTTTTGACCGCTCTGGCCCTCGCGGGCTTGGGAAAGGGCATCTTCGACCCGGCGATCCAAGCCGACATCGGCGACAAGATTCCTTATGAACGACGTGCCCTGGTGGTGGGCCTCATAGAGATGTCGTGGGCAGGGAGCACCCTGGTAGGGATTCCCCTGATCGGTTTGCTGATCGAGACGCTTGGGTGGCGATCGGCCTTCTGGCTTCTGGGAGTGCTCGGGGTGGCGGGCGCCCTGGCGCTGGCCATGGTCCCCGCATCGACTCCCGGACGCCGCCCTCC
>JASFIA010000338.1:0-4011 GCA_050122915.1 Desulfobacterales bacterium
CGATTGCGCATTGGCAGCCGGCTATTTTATGATGGCGGCAGCTTCCAGAGGATTAGGAACATGCTGGGTTAACTTAGGGAATGAAATACACGATCCCAAAATGGTCAATGAGTTGGGAATCCCTTATAATGCAACGATTGCAGCTCCAATCGTTTTTGGTTACCCCGAAAAAATCCCTCCAGCTCCAAAAAGAAAGGCGCCGGAAATCTTACGGGTCATCCCATGACAATTCCGTCCACCAGAACGAAACATCCGCATCGTCCGCTAGACACCGCCCAGTTTCGGCAGCGCCGCGGCGGCGAAACTCAAGACAAAAAAGAAGCCGCACATGTCAGTCACCGTTGTCAGCAGTGGACTTGAGACCAGGGCCGGATCGAGTTTAAACCGCTTGAGAATGAGTGGCAGCATGCCGCCGAGCGTGACGGAAACCAGGGTATTCGCGGCCAAGGCGCCGCCAACTACCATGCCGAGCCATGGATTTCCCTTCCATAATAGGGCTACCCCGCCCAGCAGCAGACCCAGTATCATGCCATTGATGAGACCGATCCGGGTTTCTTTGGCCAACACCCACAGCAGCTCACCCGGCCGAACGAGGCCGAGGGACAGCTCACGCATGGAAACCGCCACGGCCTGATTGCCCGAACAGCCGCTCATGTCGCTGACCATTGGCAGAAAAACCGCCAGGGTAATGGCTGCGGCCAGCGTATCCTGATACAGGGCGATGACGCTCGCTGCGATGATATTGAGGACGATATTCATGCTCAACCAAGACAAACGACGCCCGGAACGGGAAAGCAGCGGCATGGTCCGAAACTCTTCCCCACCGATGATGCCGCTCAGTCGCAGAAACGTCTTTGTCTTCCGTCGATTGACCGCCTCCTCGATTGCCTTCGGCAGCACCACACCAACCAGACGCTGGTCATCGTCCACAACCGGGGCGCCGAACAGGTGATGGGCTTCGAAAAACTCCCCAAGCTCGCGAAGCGAGGCCCTGTCCGACACATGGAGCGGGGAAGGGATCATTACCTCGGTTAGCGTCTTGTCCCTGGCAGGGAACAGCAGATCGTGAATGCGTAGCACGCCGACCAGCTTCTCTTCCCGATCAACCACATAAAAATACTGTACGTGGTAATCGGCGTATTGACTTCGATTGATCTGCAGGTCATCCAAAACGTCCTGGATCGTTCGGTCGTATTTATAGGAAAGAAATTCGGAGATCATGAGACCGCCGGCGCAGTCCACAGGATACTCCAGCATCTTTCTTGCTTCGACGGCGTCGTCCCGGTCCATTTCCGCCAGAATGGCCCTGCTGGATTCCGCATCCATTTCGCCCAGCAGATCGACCAGATGGTCGCTGGTCAGCGATTCCAAGATTGCCGCCGCCTGCTCCGAAGGCATATCCGCCACCATATCCGCGGCCTGAACCTCCGAGATGTCCTCGATCACATCCGCGGCATCCTCGGGGCTGAGAAGGGTGAGCAGACGCAGCCGCTCCTCTTCAGTTAGGCGTGATATGGCCCTGGCCGTCTCGGACGGACTGAGTGCATCGATAAATGCTGTCAGTTTGCCGCGGTTAGCCTCAGAGATCAGTTCGCTGAGAATTTCCCAGGGAGGGGCTTGTGTGCTCATGGGTGACCTCTTGAAATGGTGTCCATGGATTATACCCAACGGGGTAAGATGCAAAGTTCAGATACCGGCTTGTTTGTCTGAAGCCGTGTTGTCCCGAGACACTATATCCATAATACTAACGGTAAACGAGCGGGAAAACACCATCTCCGCTATAACCGGGATTCACACGCTCATCGACAGCCCATTGTGGGCAGCCAGTCTGCCTTCCTTCGCTGTCTCCTGAAGGCAGGCTCCGCCCGCTTAAAGAATGGCCACGGGAGCATATGGGCAAGTGGAAAGACCTTACCGATCAGCACCTCTGGAAAGGGGCTACCAATCCTCCGCAGCCGGTGGCGACGAAGACGTGATCCGGCAGTACAGCAAAAACCACGAAGAAATCGATAAGAGGATCCATCAGTCGGGCTTGTTTCAATCGCAGACGCCCGGCACCCGCCCTGGCAGGCCTTGCCACCATTCTATGCGGCATCGGCGTCTTCTATCGATATCAATGGCGGTCGAAGACCCGCGGTCACCCTGGAAAGCCCATCCAGGTCCATGACCGGGCGAAGCGGTGGCCGCCGCTGCACGGGATCGAAGGAGAGCAGAGGGAAGAAGCTTCGGTGACGACGGTTTGCGAGGCTTCAGCAAGAAAAGGGAGGCTTGAACACCTCAGGGTCGGCCTCGGGAGGGGATTTAACCAGTAGAATCGTCGACTCGCTTTGGTTCAATACCCTGATGGGAAGGCTTCCCCGTGTTTGCCGGTAGACATCGTGCCGCAGGCTGGCTCCCATCATGATAATGGCATCGCTGCCGGCCGCCTCGACGATGCTGTGAGCCGGCGACTGCCCCACGAGTTTGTTCAGCCTTGCCCGCTTTCCGCAGTTTTCGAGCCACTGTTTCGCTTCGCCAAGGCATTTCTCCGCGTCCCGCAGGCTTTCCGCGTCGGTCTTGCCGCTTTCCACCCATAGAAGCTCGATGTCCTGTCGGATGGCCGGGAGCAGCATTTTCAGCAGAGGAAACTGGCGTTTGGAGGCGGTAGATCCGTCGGCGCAGACCACAAACCGGCTGTCGGTGCTGCCTCCCCTTACGAGCAAGACAGAAGTGCTAAGCTCCAAGGCCAGTTTCCGGGACGTGTCTCCTCTGAAAAGCCGCCGCAGCCGATTGCGCCGAGGCGGGGCGATCACCAGAAGATCATAGTCATACCGATCGATCTCTTGATTGATGGCTTCAATAAACGGTCCAAAACACTCGAAAAAAGGGATTTTCTCCTGGTCATCGGTTCTGCATACAAAGTAGGTGCTATGGGTCGCCTCTTTAAGCGTGATGTCCTGACGGTCGCTGAAAAGACCGTGTGAGGACAGGCTCCGCGCCGCGTTCATCAGCACCTGAAGGCCTGGCGGCAGGTCAGGGGAGGGGGCGAGGGAAAGCTTTATTCCCAGGGGCGGCGGCTGCTCGATAGCGCTGGTGCCGTGTCTCACCGTGATGACCGCCAATTCGGCGTTCAAGCGGCGTTTCAAATCGGCAGCGAACCGAAGCGCCTTCGTGGACCGGGACGATCCGTCCGTGTAGACCAGTATCTTCATTGTTCCTGTTCCTTCTATTCCTTGGAAATGCAGCGCTTCCTGTGCCTAAGGGTTTCGGCTTCGTGATGGCAGCCGGCAGACCCTTGGCAGTACGCCCGTTCCGAAGATCTCCCAGTTACCGGATTTGAGTTCCGGGCACTCTTCGAATATGACCACCTCGCAGGCCGCGCACTGGGCCGGGCAGAAATTCTCCCGCATGGCTTGCCGGATGGCGTTTCGGGTCGAGGTGCGCACGTGGGTTTCCCCGATATCCCTTAGCAGAGACGCATTTTTCAAGACCATGAACACCCGGTGATTGACCCCGGAAAAGAAGATACCGCCTCCCCGCTGTCGGATATCCTCAAGGACGATTTCCAGAAGATGAACGCCACTGGCATCCATGGTGTTGACATGGTGCATCCGGATCAGGAGATTGGCGCTGTCGGGGTGGCTGCGAAGCCGCCGCTGGAGGTCGTCCAGGACAGCGGTGGCGGATCCGAAAAAAACAGACCCTTCGATCTGGATCATGATCATCTGGCAGCAGCCGTCGTCGTGGTCGGAGGCCTGCATCTTTCCGGTTTTTAAATCGGGCACCACGCCGTAGATTCTCGGGTGCGAGGTTTTGGCCAGATGGAGACCGATGGAGAGTAGCATCCCGACGTAGATGGCAAATTCGATGTTGAGCACGAGGGTCGATAGAAAGGTAACCACCAAAACCGCTGCATCGGATTTCGTGGCCCGAATGGTTCTGGCAATGTCTTTGACGCGGACCAAATCGTAGGCCACGACGATCAGTACACCGGCCAAAGCGGAGTGGGGGAGGACTGCCGCCAGCGGGGCC
>JASFIA010000339.1:0-4001 GCA_050122915.1 Desulfobacterales bacterium
GAAACCTTTGGTGGATATATGTTTGGAGGGAAAGTCAAAGCCCGGTCGATGTTCCAGTATTAGGGCGTCAAGTTCATCGCCCATGACGGTTTCCTTCTCGAGCAGAAGTTCGGATAGCTTGTGCAAAACGTCGATGTTTTCCTCCAGGACCCGCTTTGCATTGGCGTAGGCATTGTGAATGAATTTTGTGATTTCATCATCGATTCTGCGGGCTGTTTCATCGGAATAGTCGTTTTGCTGAGCAATTTCCCTTCCCAGAAAAATGTGTTCCTCACCTTTGGCGTAGTTTAAGGGGCCGAGGTCGCTCATGCCCCATGTGCGCACCATTCTCTGGGCCAATTCGGTTGCCTGCTTAATGTCGTTTGATGCACCCGTGCTGATTCGATTGAAGATAATTTCCTCGGCCACACGTCCACCAAAAGCGACGGCGAGCTCGCTTTCGAGCTGATCCTTGTATTTGAAATCCCTTTCTTCGGGGAGAAACCAGGTCACGCCGGCGGCTCGGCCCCTTGGAATAATGGTCACTTTGTTGACGGCATCGGTGTAGGGTAAAAACCGGGCGACCAACGCATGGCCTGCCTCATGGTAGGCCGTTGTCTTTTTGTCTTCTTCCGTGATGACTTTGGACTTTCGCTCAAGGCCCATGTAGACTTTATCTTTGGCATCCTCGAAATCAATCATGTCCACTTTTTCTTTGTCGCGCTTGGCAGCGAGCAAAGCGGCTTCGTTGACGAGATTCTCGAGGTCGGCGCCGGAAAAGCCAGGGGTGCCCTTCGCCAGATTGACCACGTTGACTTCCGGGGCTATAGGGGACTTCTTCATATGGACACGGAGGATTTTCTCCCGCCCCTTGATATCGGGAAGGGAGACAACCACCTGTCGATCGAAACGGCCCGGTCGCAAGAGTGCAGGATCGAGGACATCGGGTCGGTTGGTCGCCGATATCAGGATTACGCCTTCATTGGATTCGAATCCGTCCATTTCGACCAGCAGCTGGTTGAGGGTTTGTTCTCGCTCGTCATGGCCGCCGCCAAGGCCGGCGCCTCGATGACGACCGACAGCATCGATTTCGTCAATGAATATGATACAGGGCGCATTTTTTTTCCCTTGGACAAAGAGGTCCCTGACCCTGGAAGCACCCACGCCGACAAACATTTCAACAAAATCTGAACCGCTGATCGAAAAGAACGGGACACCCGCCTCCCCGGCGATAGCACGAGCCAGCAATGTTTTTCCAGTGCCGGGCGGACCCATCAGAAGAACGCCCTTCGGTATCCGGCCACCCAATCGAGTGAATTTTTTTGGGTCCTTTAGAAATTCAACTATTTCACTAAGTTCTTCCTTGGCTTCGTCGATGCCGGCAACATCTTCGAAGGTTACCTTGGCAGCGGTGTCGGACAGAAGCCGGGCACGGCTTTTGCCGAAACTCATGGCCTTTCCGCCCCCCGACTGCATCTGGCGCATGAAAAAGATCCAAACGCCGATGAGTATCAGCATCGGAAACCATGAAACGAGCACCGACATATACCAGGGCGATTCAGCCGGTGGTTTCGCGCTGATCGCCACTCCTTTGTTCCTGAGCGTGTTAATCAGCTCGGCATCATCAGGGGCATATACCTTGAATTTCCCACCCTTGATGTCGTTGACGGTGAGCTCTTGCCCCTGAATGGTAACCGAGGAAACCTGCTCTTCTTCGACCATGGCTATAAATTCCGAATAGCTCATAGGGGGTTCAGCCAACTGCTGATCACTGAAAATCTGGTAGAGCATCACCATCATCACCGTGATCACAATCCAAAGGGACAGGTTTTTATAGAAAGGATTCAAAAGGGGGCTCCTCCTTGACGGGTGAATAAGTATCCAATAATCGTAACCATTTATTTCCAATCATACAAGAACAAGTTCGGCCTTGACGAGGGTACGGGTGGTCTCGTCTGGAATGCAGTGACTCGATTTTCGGATGCCTCCGACCCAGATAATCTTTCCCTCGGATAGGAGAATCGGATATTTTTTTCGATCAAGCCGCGGTATTTTTCGATCGATGAAGAGCTTATTGACTTTTTGGGTACCTGTCATGCCATAGGGCGAAATGCGGTCCCCACGACGGAAGTTCCTTATAGTAATCGGAAATACCATCTTGTCCATATCAAAAATGGTCGCAAACTGTCCAGTTTCCGCATGCTTGATCCCAGCCTTTATCACTCTGAGCCGCAGCTGCCAGCCGGTTTCCGAAATGGTGAAGGTTCCCGGCCTCTTCAGTCGGTAGAGAAAATCGGGGATGTTCGACTGTGGATGCCTGGCCTCTCTGAGTGGCAACGGTTCGAGCAACAATCGAATTCGCCGGCCGGACCTAAGCACTCTGATCTGGTCAGGGAAATCCAACCCCCACGATCCCTTGCGGTTGATGATGTGATCGCGGAGGGTTTCAATATGGTGAAAGTGAATTTTTCTAAGATGGTTCCTCAAACGACCCACGGCAGCTCTAAGAAGCCGGCGCTGCATTCCGATGGGGATTGCCTCGAAGTTTTCAACGTTCATTTCAATGCCGCCGGCGATCTCCGCAAGGCGGTGATTCAACTGAGAGTCAACAAGTTCATTCAACCACCCCTCTTCGTCCTGAAGGATGCGCGCCAGCCGTAGCAGTGATGCTCTCATATTGGGATTATATGCCTCTTCCAACAGGGGCAATAATCGGTGGCGGACCCGGTTTCTGAGGAAACGGGGGTTGGTGTTGCTGCTGTCGACGACAAAATCAGATTCAATCTCTGATAGGTAGGCCATGATTGCCGATCGCTGCACCTCGATCAGCGGGCGGATAATGCAGATGTTTTTATAGTCACCCCAAGCGGGGCGCTTGGCCTTCATTCCACAAAGCCCTCCTGGGCCGCTTCCCTGTATGAGTCGCATCATTACCAATTCCGCGTTGTCGTCTGCATTGTGGCCTAGAGCGATTCGATCATATCCTTCCACAAAAGCCGTTCGCTGCAGAAAGCGGTAGCGGTGGTTTCTGGCGCTGGCTTCCGGACCCTGATCACCGGAATCGGCAAGCGCGTCTCGGGGAAGCCTTTCGATGTAGCAGGGGACACCCAATCGAGTGGCCATGCCCTGCACAAAGACCTCGTCTCGATGACCCTCGATACCTCTGATGCCATGGTTCAGGTGTGCAATTCCCAGGGATAATGACCACCGAGACGCGAAACGGCATAGAAGGTGGGTTAGGGCAACGGAATCAGGTCCTCCCGAAACGCCGATCAAAATTTTAGAACCTGCCTGCACCAGGTCGCCATCGGTAATGGTCTGATAAACGGTTCTAACCGTTCGGTTGGCGTTTGTTGGATGCGAAGCCATCGGGTCTCCATCTTTGGCCCATGCCCGGAAAGGACAGGGCCGCTTACCATTCGGCCACTTATACCATGGCCGTCGAAGTCGGCTCAAGTGACGCCGACCCGATTGCCATCGGCCCTGCATATAGGGAAAAGTCCCTTGAAAAGGGTGGGATATTGGGCCATAATGAGAGAGGAAAAACGGTATTGATCACATTCAAATGACCAATTCCGGCTGGGGATCCGCCCGATCGGTCTCTGCGCAACAGACGCTTACGAACCTCGTCAGGTCCGGAAGGAAGCAGCGATAAGTTTGGCAGTCTGTGTCGCGGATGGTCCCGGTCGGGCGGATTCCCAGCCGGACTCCCCTCCATACCCGGTATTCAGCTCTTCTATTTTTATGCATGAATTCTCCGATATCGTTTTGTTTTTCAATTGTATCTCCCCCCGAATTCGACCTTGACAATAGGGCATATCGCCTTATTTTCTCTCGGCGTTTTGGATAAAACGCCTTCTTTTATTTCCTGCGACAAAACGGCATAGAAGGTCCCTTGTGCGCTGTAAAATGTCGGTCCGCAGAAACAATTGCCCCTCTAAGACGAATGCAGTTTATTCTCGGTGGCCGATAAACGATGTCCCCTAATCAATGGTATTTGAGGAACACTCATTGTTGATCGG
>JASFIA010000340.1:0-3996 GCA_050122915.1 Desulfobacterales bacterium
CCTCCGGGTAAAGGCCGTTCGCCAGGCGGGTGGAATGGGCCTCCGGGCCTTTCCGCAACCCGGAATCGATGGATACCAAATTGACAAAATCGGGTCTTTCCAATAGACAGGGGGCGGGTTGATGCGGCAGAGTTACCGTTGCCGGCAGCGGTGAAAGTGACAACCATTTCATAGCGTCAGAGTCGCCATTCATGTCTCCAATTGCCATCATTTTTCCTGAGCCTGCCATCTATTACGAAGAAATAGAGATCCCTGCCGCCATCACCAACCGAGGCAGCCACCTGGGATTTGAACAGGCCCCTATCCTGATAGCCGATTGTCAACCCCGTTTTTTTCATCACTACGGGTTCAGCGATATGGACGTCGGCGGCGCGGGCATCATCGTCGCTGGCCTTTCGGTCCGCTACAAAGCGGAGATCTTTGCCGGTGAACGGCTTCGGATGGAGGTGGCCGTCGGCAATGCCGAGGCGAAGGGGTGCGATATCTTTTACCGGTTTCTCAAATTGAGAGACGGTCGCCCGGCGGTGATGGCGAAGACCGAAATCGTTTTTTTCGACTACGGCTCCAGAAAGAGCGTTGATATGCCCGCTTTGTTCAGGCAACGGTTTTTCGACGGAGAAAACCGCTGATGACCGAAGGGGTGCCTCCAACCCGTGGCGGACATCAAGCCTCATGCGTGTAGAATGTAAAGATCTCGGATACCGGTATCCAGCGGCGGACGCCTCCCTGATCAACCGGCTTTCTTTCACCATAGACGGACCCGGGTTCCACGCTCTCTTCGGCCCCTCCGGCGTGGGTAAAACAACGCTGGCATTAATGCTCGCCGGGCAGATTCGGGCGACGACAGGCACGGTTGATCACTCCGGCATAGACCACACCCTGTACTCCTACAACCTGGAACGGCTTCCGGACTGGGGAAGCATCGATACCCACTTGAAGCGAGTGGCTGCCGAGGGCATGGAAAAGGAGCGAGAGCCGCTCCTGACGCTATTCGGCTTGTCCCACGTCCAGGACTCCCGCTTTTCACAGCTTTCCTTGGGGCAGAAAAACCGAATCAATCTTATTCGATATCTGCTTCAGGACTACGACATGCTCATTATGGATGAGAGTCTTGCCAACGTGGATGAGAAAACCCGTGAAAAAATTATCGTGGATATCAAACAGCGCTACCGCAAAAAGCTTTTTCTCTACATTTCCCACAATATCGTTGAAGTGGCGACCTATTGTCGGAAGATCATGGTGATGAGGAGCCCGGGGAAAAGCCCCCAGGGGGTGGTCGTCGATGGCCTTGACACCCTGGAGCGGGCCTCCATCGACCGGTCGGCACTGGAACGGAGCATGCTGGAGATCATGAATGCTGCTTAGGCGGATTTTGCAGTTTCTGATCATTTACAGCCTGGGCATCGCTTTTCTGCTGGGCATCAAATACGCTTTTGGGTTGTCCGACTACGTGATACCGGGGCCTGAAGATATGTGGACCACCTGCCGGGAAGTCTATCGACGCTATTTCTCAGATGTTTTCGACACCCTCCGGATTGCCGTCATCGGCCAAGTGCTCTCTGTCTGCATGGCTTTTCTCGTGGGCATAGCCGGTCGTCAGACCACCTGGTTCGGTTCTTTCGTGAAGGTTGCGGCCTATAATGTTCAAGCCTATCCGATCGTAGCCCTTGCGCCGATCATTTTCATTTTGCTGGGTGACGGGTTCATCTCGAGGTTGCTGATTGCCGCTATGATCTGCTATTTCCCCCTGCTCCTGTCCATTCTCGGAATCATGGTGGAACCGGTACACGATATCGAGCATTTCTACCGAATGACCGGTAAAATGCGCTGGCAACTGGAAGTTAAAATTCGCGCGTTCGAGAACCTGGGCAAGCTCACCACGGTGGTTGCTGGCAGCGCGACCTTGGCCATGGCCGGTACCATTGTGGCCGAGTTCATTGCCGCCAACGCCGGCATCGGATATAGTATCCGGATCGCCCTGTACCAGAGCGATCTGGCCAAAATACTGATTGCCCTGTTTCTGATCGGCATCTCCCTTTCGGTTTATCAGGGGCTCTTGGAGTGGGCCGGAACCCTGGTACGGAGAGCCTGGGCGAGCCATTGAGAGTCTCTGACGTTCGGCTGTCGGCCGCGTCGGGTTGAGGCGCTCATGGTTCTTGGGAAGCCGGTTGAACCCATCGAATCAGGACGGCTTGACGTCCCAGCAAACGTCCTATTCGGGTCGATACCCTTTTCCGGTGAGGAGGTCATCCACGATGAAGGCCAGAATTTTCCCTCGGGTGATGGGGCGCATCGGTCTGGCGGCTCTTGCGCTATTTTTAGCAGCCGGTCCGGATGCTTCAGGCGCCAAAGACGTCACTTATCGCCTCAAGTGGATATTCAACACATCCGTGGTCGGCGATTTGGCTGCCGACATCAGCGGACACTTCAGGGCGGCCGGCCTCGAGGTTACCGTCAAGCCCGGGGGGCCCGAACGGGATGCCATCAAGGAACTGGAACTGGGGCTCTCCCAATTCGGGGCGGCATCGGCCGACCAGGTGATCCGGGCGTTGTCCAAAGGGGCCCCTGTGGTGGTGCTTGCTCAACTATTTCAGGTCAATCCCCTCCAGTGGATCTATCGTGAAACGGGCGCACCCATCCGGCAACTGGCTCAACTGAAAGGAATGACCATCGGGGTCACCTTTGGGGGAAACGATGAAACCATTCTCCGGACGCTGCTGAGGATGGCTGATCTCTCCGAATCCGATGTCACCCTTTTCAGCGTCCGTTACGACTACACCCCCTTTTATCGTCGCCAGGTGTCGATTTGGCCGGTCTATCGCAATACCCAAGGGATTTTCCTTCAGCGGCAGCTCGCCAAGGAAGGGGAGGCGGTTCGTTTTCTTGACCCTGCGGATTTTGGCGTGCATTTCGTCGCCAACTCGGTGGTGACGTCACGGAAGATGATCGAACAGGAGCCGGAGCTGGTCCGGGCTTTTGTGGGGGCGCTGCTGGCCGGCTGGCGGGAGGCGATGAACCCGGAAAATACCGATGCTGTCATCGACATCCTCTCGACGGTGGACAAAGATACCCCCCCGAGCCTCCTCAGGGAGCAGCTGGAAGTGACCCGCCGTCTCGTTCTGCCCTCAGAGGATTCGGTTCTGGGGGCAATCGATATGGCCGCATGGGAACAGACCGAGAGCATCATGGTCGATCAAGGATTGATCGACCGGCCCGTCGGGGTCACAAGGGTGCTGATGCCCCTGCCGGCTTCAGACTAGAGGCGTTCATTTAACGTTGGGGTCTATCAGGAGGAGAGCGCGTTGAATTGGTGGAATGAGCTGCCTTTTCACATCAATCCCAATGTGTTCGCCGTCGGTTCCTTTCAGTTGCGATGGTACGGGCTCATGTACATTGTGGCCTTCGCCATCGCCTACGGACTGATGCGGTATCGGACCCGGGTCGAAGGGTTTGAGTATTCACCGGAGTTTATTCAAGATTTCATGGTGTGGGCCATCCTTGGGGTCATGATCGGCGGGCGGTTGGGCTATGTGTTTTTCTACGACTGGCCCTATTTTTCGAGGCATCCCCTCAAAATCTTTCTACCGGTGGACTTTTCAGACGGGATTCGCTTCACCGGCTTGTCCGGTATGGCTTACCATGGGGGGGTTATCGGAGTCCTTGGGGCATCGGTGTGGTTTTGCAGGCGCAGGGGCATATCCTTCTGGTCGCTTTCGGATTTCGTGATCCCCACCGTTCCTCTTGGATATACCTTTGGGCGAATCGGCAATTTTCTCAATGGTGAATTGTATGGCCGCGTGACCACCGGTCCCTGGGGGATGGTGTTTCCAATGGATCCAACCCGGCAGCTGAGGCACCCGAGTCAGCTCTACGAGGCTTTCTTCGAGGGGATCGTTCTTTTCGGACTGCTATGGTGGATTCGTCGGAAGCCCTTGCCCGCCGGTTCTCTCCTCGCGATTTATTTGATCGGCTATGGGGTTGTGCGGTTCGGTATCG
>JASFIA010000341.1:0-3987 GCA_050122915.1 Desulfobacterales bacterium
CGAAATCGCCATGGCGAAGGGCCGCCGTCAGGGGATTCGGGTCGCTTCCGGGGGCCAGGGAAAATTGAATTTCCGCCGATGGTGTGCCGCCGCTGTCGAGGCCGAACAATCCAGCGAGCCGGTCATCCTTGCGCAGGGATTCCTCCAGACCCAATATCGGGGCCTTTTCAAGGCCCTCGCATGCCCCCGATACAAAGTAGAGAAGAGATTTTCGATAGACCAACGCCACATTGTCCTGGCGCTCCGCCTCCTCTTCCATCGTAAATACCGTCAGCTTCTCTATTTGCTTTTCCAATACCGGGGACAGCAGGCGATCGATGAAAAGGTCACTTCGCGCTGCGGGTGCTAACAGAGACAGGGACGATACCGGTACTCCCAGATGGAGTAGAAGCGGCATGAGGTGTGAATGAAAGATCGCCCCGGCACTGTGGCCGACGGCATGGACGGACAGGGGGGGATGTCCGGCACCCGTCATCAGGGCTGCCAAGCGGCGGGCGAAGAGCCATGCGCCTCCGGGATTGCCGTCCCATGCATCGGCCCTGGAGGCCCTCCGGGCGCTTTCTTTCATCCCGGACCATACCGCTGTGGCCGGGATTTTGGCTGCGATTTCGATGGCGGGGTCGGTCGTGTAGTCGAAGATATCCCTTGGGCCGGCAATGTATTGGCAGATCGTTTCGAAAAGACCGGACTCCCATACAAAAAACACCGGGTAGACACCGTATCGGAGCCACCAGGGTCTCATTTTCCTGGCGTATGTGAGGGCGTCCTTTTCGTCGACCAGACCGCCGTGGGCATACAGAACCACTCGGGGGGCTTTTGACCCCTGGGCATAGGAGGCGATGGCACCGATGATGGCTTCAAGATCATCCGGGGTTGTGTCGAAACGCCCCCCCGTAGACAATTCACCTCGGCTCAAATTGACGACGTGCAATTTGAGATCATCCCAGGACTCTCGGTCCCGTGAGACGCCCGGGGCTTTCTGAGGAATCTCTCGGCGGTTCAGGAAGGAGCGCTGCCGGCTTCGAAGGGATTGGGCACCCAGTCGTTCGATTGCTGCCCCCGCTCCCTCATTCTCCGGTACCTCCGCAGCGGGTGGATCATCGGCGAGCGCACTCCCGCGGACAATTCCGAATCCAGGCAAATTTTCG
The DNA here is from genome assembly GCA_050122915.1 of Desulfobacterales bacterium. Lineage (GTDB taxonomy): Bacteria > Desulfobacterota > Desulfobacteria > Desulfobacterales > UBA5852 > CALNZV01. The sequence goes on from JASFIA010000341.1 coordinate 1,149, forward strand.
AGGTCAATAGGATCGACGGATCGGGATCGCGGACGTTTTCGAGCACCTGGCTTCCTGGGCAACGGTTCCCGGAGGACAGCCAATTCTCCCACGATTTCATCATGGTCTATCGCGGAGCCCGGGCATGTCTTTGGGCTTCCCAACTGCCGGTGGAATCGAATCCGATCATCTTTTAGGCCATACTTGTCGAGGATTGCAGCAACCACGTTGAGGGTAACAATCCGTTGGGGATCGCAGAACAGGTCCTGCCCCAGATCGAAGTCTCCGATCATTTCAATCATAAAAGGCCCCTTTTGACGGGTGCCGTTTTCCCCGGATGAACTCGCCGGCGGAGCGTTCCAATTCCTCCCGGTCCAAAGTCCTCCTGCCGGATCGATGGTCAGATGCTGAGCAATGTCACTCCACCCATTGGTTTCCGTGTGGTAGCGCCGCATGGCCTCCACTGTCGATCTGCCTCGGAAACCGCTCTGACGGGGGCGCCAGGTGTGATGAAGATGCACCGAATCAATTGTCCGATTGAGTTCGGCTGCACCGAGTATTTGAAGAAATTGGGGTAAACTTAATCTCCGGATGGGTTCGATCATCGTGCACCTCCGTTTCTCCTGATGGTTTCGTGTGGTGACAACCGTCAAGTGAATCGAACAAGCGCGCTGGAGGCGACCTGCAGCAAGAGCATCGCGCATCGGGTGACGGTGTCGATCGTGTCGAATGAAGGATGGGTGAGAGATCCAGACGGCGCGAATAGGAGTATCCACCGGATCACACGCGGACGAAGGAGTAGAAGAGGGATCGCTCCGGATCGGTCCGATATCAGTTAATATAATCCACAAGCGTGTCTTGTCAGCAGGGCGGTCGCAATCAGAGCGGCGTCCATCGTTTCGGAGCGCGTTCAACGGTCACTTCAGGGCATGAGGGGAAGGGGGCTTTTGGTTTGCTTGTCCGATGGTGGTTGGCACACCCCACAACCGGTTCCCCCCCGAGGGGGGTTCTTCCAGAAGGAACGGGTCCTGCATCCGAAAGAGAAGACCATAAGGATCAGGGGCACAGAGCCATTGACTCACCGCCGGATTCAAAACCCCGTCAATGGAGGCGCGCTTCGGGGATATCTTCTCTAAAGCCGTTCGAGTGGCGGGTGTTTCGAAGGCGATTTTGCCATTGCCGGTTCAACCGCAGACTTGGTTTTTTCCGATATTTTTGGCTTTGATCAAACTGAAATCCGCTTCGCTCAGCAGTTGTTCGCCGGTCATTGATCCCTCGCCCGGGTCATAATGCTTGAAGCCAATGCTGATGGTCACGGGTATTTCCATATCGCCATAATGGAAGTAATGATTGTTTACTGCCATACGGATTTGCTCGCAGAGGTACCGGGTTTGATTCCGGCTGTTCCCTTGCAAAACAATCGCAAAGGCATCGCCGTCGTAACGGCAGAGGATGTCCGTATCCCCAATCCATTCCCGAATGACGTCAACCAGTTCGATCAGTATTTGGTTGCCGGCTTTATGGCCGAAAGCGTCGTTGATGAATTTAAAATTATCGATATCGCATAGAGCCACCGACCGGAGCTGATGATGGCGATCGGCTTGGCTGACCTCGCGATTCACGGCGTCCAGCAGAAACTGCCGGTTGTAAGTTCCCGTCATCTTGTCCGTCGTCATCAGGCGGTATGCTTCCCGGTGAAAGGCGGACTCAAGGTCGTTGGCAATAATGGGTTTGAAGACGATTTGTCCAATATGGAGGCGATCGCCGACCCCTAGCTTCCCCGAACTCACCCTGTCGCCGTTGATGAAGGTGCCGTTGGTGGACCCCAGGTCCTGAACCGTCAGTTGTTCACCATCGAAGCGCAGTTTGGCGTGCTGGCGAGAGATACTGTCCTGATCGATCTGGATGTCGGCCGATGGAGACCGGCCGATGATGTAATCTCCGTTTCCGATAGGGTAGCATTTGCCAATATGGGCTCCGAAAATAACGATGAGCGCCGAGCGTTTTTCTCCTGATTGGTCGGAGAGGTTCTCAGGGCAAAACGATTCTGACATTTCGAATGTGGTTGTCATTTCATGTGGATTCATAGGAGGCCGCCCCTGATCGTTACCAGATATTCTACGATGTGGAATGGTTATCGGTCAGATGCGGCATTCGCTTCAGGGGAAAAATGAAACGACACGCCGTTGGCATCCGGGATGTCAAAAGGGGGTGCCCAAGTATGTCCTGGGTTCGGCGGTTCAGGGTTCGGCAGCGGATCGGAAATAGAAGGGTCATTTCATGAGACGGGAAAAGACTTGGGTTTGGTCGATGCCGCCATCGGCCAGACGATCCGCGAGGAATCCGCTACATCCGCCAGGGTGTCGAACAGCCGGGCTACAGATGTCCGGCGACGCTGTTCATCCAGCTTCGGAAACAGCGATGCCGATTGGGCAGGGATGGCAAAGAAATCCTTTAGGAAGGAAGTGGTCATAGGACGTTCCCAGCTGAAATGGGTGACGGGGCCGCACAGCTGGCCGAGTGATGCGCAGGCAGAATCATAGCTGGTGATTACCCGGTAGCGGGGAGGGGGTATCTCCAGCCGGCGAAAGGCTTCTGTTATCAAATCCAGATGGCCCCTCCCCCGCAACTGGGGATAGAAGGAAAATGCGATCTTGCCACCGGGGCGTAAACAGCCGACGGCGGCGTTGATGGAGCGGTGAGCATCCGGCAAAATGAAAATGGAGGCGTTGTAGAGCACGTAGTCGAAGGACTGGCCTCCGACCACCTCCTCCAACCGCTCTCCATCCCCCACTAAGAGCCGAATGCTGCCATATCTGCAAAACCGCCTGCCGGCCTCGATCATCTTTGCAGAGAGGTC
>JASFIA010000342.1:0-3984 GCA_050122915.1 Desulfobacterales bacterium
CTGCGGCAACTGTGCGGATATCTGCCCGGCCAAGAAACCCGCCCTCGTCATGAAACCCCTGGAAACCCAGATGGAGGCCCAGGTCCCCAACCAGCGATATGCGTCCTCCCTGCCGGTACGAGACGACCTCGTCAAACGCAACACCGTCAAGGGAAGCCAGTTCGTTCAGCCCCTTCTCGAGTTCTCGGGTGCCTGCTCCGGATGCGGAGAGACACCCTATGCCAAACTGATCACCCAGCTGTTCGGCGAGCGGATGGTCATCGGCAACGCCACCGGCTGCTCCTCCATCTGGGGGGGGTCGGCTCCAAGCGTTCCTTACACCGTCAACAAGGACGGCCACGGGCCCACCTGGGGCAACTCCCTGTTCGAGGATCCGGCCGAGTTCACCTACGGCATGCTTCTGGGAACCCTCCATCAACGGCGCCACTTGGCGGAGCTTGCCCAGAATGCCATCGCCGGCAGCGCCCCCCAGGAGATCAAGGACGCCCTCAAGGGATGGCTGGACAATATGAAGGACGCCGTAGGGTCCCGGAAATATGGCGACCTGCTCAAAGCGCTGCTTCCGGCCCATAAGGATGACCCGGTTCTGGGGGAAATCCTCTCCATGGCCTCTCTCTTCACCAAGAAGTCCTACTGGGTCTTCCTGGGTGACGGAGCGGCCTATGATATCGCCTACGGCGGTGTAGATCACATCCTGGCATCGGGAGAAGACATCAATGTGATGGTTTTCGATACCGAGGTCTACTCCAACACGGGCGGACAGTCATCCAAGGCCACCCCGACGGGGTCGGTGGCCAAATTCGCGGCCTCCGGCAAGAAAACCGCCAAAAAAGACATGGGCGGGATGGCCATGACCTATGGGTACGTCTATGTCGCCAGCGTCGGCATGGGCGCCAACAAGCAGCAGCTCATGAAAGCTCTGGTGGAAGCCGAGGCCTATGACGGTCCCTCCCTGATCCTGTCCTATGCACCGTGCATCAACCACGGAATCAAACGGGGGATGGGAAAGAGTCAGGAAGAGACGGCTCTGGCAGTCAAGAGCGGTTACTGGCCCCTGTACCGGTTTAATCCCGACCTCAAGAAAGAAGGCAAAAATCCGTTGGTTCTGGAGTCCAAGGAGCCGGATGGAACCCTCAAGGAGTTTCTGGGCGGAGAGATTCGCTATGCCTCCCTGACCAAACTCTTCCCGGAAGAGGCCAAGCGCCTGACCATCAACCTCGAAAAAGAGGTCATCGAGCGTTTCGGCACCCTGAAGCGCATGGCCGAGATGGATTACTCGCCGGCTGACGTCTCCGGAGGAATCGTCGAAAAGGAGGCGGCCGGAGAAGCGGTATGCACCCTGGCCGAGGATCCCGAGCATTCCCGTGCCGACGGCGGAGACAGCTGCGACGACGGTCGTGCCGGGGTAAAGCCCAAGGCATAAGGTGTCTTGACATACTGCCGATTCCACCGTCGGCATCACCCTGACCCGAAGGCCGATCGGCCGTCAACCGACCGGCCTTTTGTGTTGGCAAGCTGGGGGCTGAACCCGGTTCATGGCGACACCACCAGAAAAAGAGTCCCAGCACCAGGGGCGCTGCATGAGATGCGGTACCTGCTGCAGAGAGGGCGGCCCCACCCTCCACGCGGTGGACCGCCGCCTGGTGGACGACGGCCTCATTCCAGCCCGGCATCTGGTCACCATTCGGGCGGGAGAGCGGGTGCGGGACAACATCCATGGCCGCCTTGTTCTGTCCGATCAGGAAATGATCAAGGTAAAAGGAAGCGGCGGAACCTGGGCCTGCGTTTGTTTCGACCCCCAGACCTGCGGCTGCCGAATCTACGACCATCGCCCCTCCCAGTGCATCGCCCAAAAGTGCTGGGCACCGTCGGAACTGGAAGCCCTGGCCGCCGACCGCCGCCTCACCCGCAAGGATCTGTTGAGCAATGTCCCGGGACTATGGCACCTCATTGATAACCACGAGAGCCGGTGCGACTATCGACGCATTCCGTCGATAGCCGAAACCCTTCACCATGCCCCCGGGGATAGATCCGCAGCCGAGCCTCTCGTTGAGATGGTCAGCTATGACCAGGCCATCAGGCGCGTCCTTGTGGAAAGCGGCAGCGCCCAAGAGGACATGCTGGACTTCCTTCTCGGGCGACCAATGAAACATACCCTGGACGGATTCGGTTTTGTGGTCAAGACCACGGGAGACCGGACATCCATTACCTTTTCCCACAATCGACACCTCCATTTCACCGACGGTCGAACCGGCCGATCGAATCTCGTGCCCTCACATCCCGGAGCGGCGGCAAATCAGAGGACGGGACCGGCGCCCGGGGACTCCGAAGGTCATCAGTAGCTGTCGGGCCGACGATTGGGGAGAAAATAGGCAATGGGATGCCGGCGCCATCGATCCAGGACATCCCTGTGAAACGTCACCACCGCAAGCCCTTCTTCCGCATGGCACCGGGCGTCCAGACGCCTTCCGTCAGGACCATAGGCCACGGTTACTCCCGGGAAGGCCATTCCCTCTCCGTTGGAACCCGCAGGATTGCACGCGGCGACATAGATGCCGTTGTCAAAGGCCCGAGCCGGAAGGTGGCGATGCCATGAATCAAGCTTTTCCTCCGGCGTGCCCCGGGGGGAGGCATGGGGAATCAAAAGGCCGTCGATGCCGTTCAGCGCCATACGGGTCGTCAGTTCGGGGAAGTGGGCGTCGTAGCAGAGTTGAATACCCAGTCGAAACCCCTGCCAGTCGAAAACCGTCGCCGCGCTGCCGGCGGATATCAGGGGCCTTTCCATCGGAGCGATATGAATTTTCCGGTAGAAAGACGGGGACCGCTCCGGACGGATAGCCATCTGGGTTGCGTAGATGCGGCCATCCGCTGCCTTCTCAGCCGCTCCGGCAACCAGGGCAATGCCCTCCCTTTCGGAAACGGTTTGGAGGAAACGGGTGATCTTGCCGGGAATCGGTATGGCGGCCAGAGGGAGGGAGGGCGTTGCGGCGTACCCCGTGATGTTGAGTTCGGGAAAACAGACGAGATCGGCCCCAAGACGGCGCGCTTTATTTGCCCAGTGGGCCGTTCGTTCGAGATTCGCTTCGATGCGGCCGACCCTGGAGCGAACGGCAGCAAGGGCAACGGAGATCGCTTTCATGGGCGGGAATTCCCAAGCGTGGAAAGACCCTCCAAGCCTTCGGGGTCAGACCCTGAACTTGGCCCGGATCTTAAAGACATGGGTGGCCGGCAGGTTTAAAATATCGGTCACGCCGGTGTCCTGGGAGATAACCGACAGATGGTCTTCGATATCGTCGACAGTGGGAGCGATGATGGTAAACCAAATATTGTAGTGACTTTCCCGGAGATAGTTGTGGGTGACGCCGGGAAACCGGTTGACGACTTCGGCAAAGTGATCGATCCGGTCTTCGGGAACCTTCGCGGCGCAGAGGGTGCTGACATACCCCAGCTTGTCCGGTGAGCAGTTGCCGCCAATTCGACGGATGATCCCCGCGGCTTTGAGCCGGCGCACACGGTTCAACACATCCCTCTCCGTCAGACCCAGTTCCTCTGCGATGGCGGCATACGGCCTGGGAGTCACCGGAAAATCGGATTGAATGCGATTGAGAATGCGCCGATCCGTGTCATCCATGGTGTCACCGCCATCGGAAGAATCCTCCGGCGCCACCACTCCCTGTCCTTGCGTCGAATCGATTTTCATGACTGTTTCCGGTGATGATAAGGGCCTGAGGGCGGTGCCACCTGTCTCACGCTCCGCCGCAGGGCTGAACCCAGACCCGTCGTCGTCTCGGGCCGTCGAATTCACAGAAAAAAATCCCCTGCCAGGTGCCCAGTGCCAAAGCCCCCTTCTCAACGGCAACCCATTCGGACGCCCCCACCAGGACGGACTTGATATGGGCGGCAGAATTCCCTTCGAGATGTCGGTAGTTGGCCTCCCACGGGATCACACGGTTCAGGACGTCGAGAATGTCCGAGGGGACGGTA
>JASFIA010000343.1:0-3979 GCA_050122915.1 Desulfobacterales bacterium
GTTCCTGTCTTTCCGCAGGCGGTGTATCCCTCGGGCTGGGCTCTGGTGCCCGTTCCGTCCGCCTCGACCACCATGTGCATCATCCGGGTGACGGCTCTGGCTGTTTTCCGGGACATGGCCTGGCCGGCTTCCCGGGGGCCGAAGGCTTTAAGGGGGTCACCGGCGGGACTGATGACCGCCTTGATGAGGTATGGCCGCATCAGGGTGCCGCCGTTGGCCACGGCCGATACGGCGGTGGCCAGTTGAAGGGCCGATACGGACATTCCTTGGCCGAATGAGATGGCGGCGGTGTCGAAGGACTGCCACTTCGAATGATCGGCCAGCCTGCCGGCCGTCTCACCCGGATAGTCCACGCCGGTTTTTCGGCCGAAGCCCAGTCGGACCAGGGTGCTGTGGAGCGTCTTGGCCCCGATGGCGTCGGCCACCTTGGCCATTCCGATATTGCTCGAGTATTTAATAATCCTCTGAAGTGAGAGCCATCCATGGGGTTTGGTGTCGTGGATGGTGTGACGGCCGATGCGGTATTTACCGTTCTCGCAGAAAAAAATACTGTGGGGGGACAATTTCCCACTGTCGATGGCGGCTGCGGCCGTGAATATCTTGATCGTAGAGCCCGGTTCAAAGGCGTCGGTAACCGTTCGGTTTCGCCGCTGGCCGGTGCCGTAACGGGCGAATACGTTGGGGTTGAAGGACGGGAAGTTAGCCATAGCCAGCACTTCGCCGGTGGCCGGCACCATGACCACGGCCATCCCCGATGCCGCCCGGCACCCGGTGACGGCCTCCTCCAGTGCGGATTCGGTAATATGCTGAACGGTACGGTCGATGGTGAGCACAATGTCGTTGCCACCCTGGCTGAACATGACCGACCGTTCCCCGTCGAAACCGCGGCCTCGGGCATCTTTGAGCACTGTGAACATCACACGGCCCCCTCGGAGTTCCCTGTCGAAATCGAACTCGATGCCCTCGAGGCCGTCCCCGTCGATGCCGGAAAAGCCGATAAGCTGAGCGGCAAGACTGCGGTTGGGGTAGTAGCGGCCATGCTCGGGGATGAAATCCACCCCTTCGATGCCCAGCTGGCGCACCGCTTTGGCCTCATGGGGTGAGATATGGCGCTTGACCCACACGAAGGACTTGGCTTTTTTCAGGGTCCCCGAGAGAACCCGGGGGTTCATGCCAAGGATTCGGGCCAGCTGTTTGGCCGCCCTTTCAGGGGCTTTGATTCGGTTCGGATAGGCAGCGAGAGACGTACTCTCAGTGCTGACGGCCAGTTCCCTCAGCCGGGTGTCGTAGATCGTGCCCCTTTTGCCGGTGACCCGAATGGTCTTTTCATACTGTTCGGCGGCTTTCCGGGAGAGAACATCGTCCATGAACAACTGGACATGGACCGCCCTGGCCACGACAACGGCCAGCATGGCGGTGAAAGCGGTGCCCACCACGAATATCCTTATCTGTAAGGGGCTGCTGCGCTTTCGTTTCATGGGATGACCTTTATCTGACCGGTGGTCGGAGGCATCAGCCCCAGGGCTCCGGCCAGCCGCTCGATGCGGCCGGGGGATTTCAGTCGGGCCAGTTCGATCGTCAGGTTCTTTCGGGCAGACGCCTGTCGCTGCCGCAGCCGCAATTCGTTTTCGATGTCGTAGCCAACCCGAGTGCATTCCACGCGGCACCACGTATAGGCAAACAGTTCCATCACGAAGAGGCCGATAATGGTCAACCAGACCACGGTGTTCCGCCTTCCCGGTGGGCGCTGCTTTTTATTTGTTGCCATATCCCGTCCCTATCGTTTTTCAATGGCACGCAATCGGGTGCTTCGGGCCAGAGGATTAGCCCCCACTTCGGCTTCCGACGGCCTAACCACCCGTCGTGTCAAGAGCCGTGCCACTGGGCGGCCCTGACACCGGCAGATCGGCATGGATGTCGGGCAGGTGCATCCGGTGGCCATGTCCCTGAATCGGTGTTTGACCCGACGGTCCTCGAGGGAGTGAAAGGACAGAATGCACAGTCGCCCTCCGGGTTTGAGGCAGTCTTGGGCTCTATCCAGGAAGCGGTCCAAGTGATCAAGCTCCTGATTGACGGCGATTCGGAGTGCCATGAACACCCGGGTAGCCGGATGAAGGGTGCGTTTTGCTCGACGATTGGCCGGAACCGCTTTCGCGACGATTGCCGCCAACTGGCTGCTCCGGGAGATGGGCTGGGATTGCCTATCCCTGACGATGGCGCCGGCGATGCGTCGGGCAAAACGCTCCTCTCCGAACTCTTGAAAGAGCCTCACCAGTTCCTTCTCGGGGAGGGTATTGACCAGTTGCTCTGCGGTTGTGTCCGATCGGCCATCCATGCGCATGTCCAGGGGCTCGTCGCGCTGGAAGCTGAAGCCTCTGCCGCTGGTTTCAATCTGGTCCCGGGAGATGCCGAGATCGAGCAGAATGCCATGGACTTGAGAAATGCCTAAATCATCCAGTATTTCCGGGAGATTGGCGTAGGTGTCGTTGATCAGGTGAAGGTTGTCCGACCAGGGTTCGAGTTCAATTTCCGCATGTCTCAGCGCATCCGGATCCCGGTCGATTGCGATCAGTCGGCCCCCAGGCTGAATGGCCCTGCAGATGCGTCGTGAATGGCCGGCACCGCCGAGGGTGCCGTCGACCATGATTTTACCCGGACTGCAGGCCAGATAGGCCATCACCTCTTCCGACATGCACGGCACGTGTCGGTAAGCCATGGGTCAGAGCCCCAGGATGGCGATGTCGTCTTTTACGTCGTCCCGTTTGAGATCCTCTGCCAATTGAAGCGACTCCTGCTGCCAGCGCTCCTTCGACCATATTTCGAAATGATCGAGCACCCCTATCAGAACGATATGTTTGTTCAGTTCCGCATAGTCCCTGTGGATCGGAGGCACGAGGATTCGGTCCTGCTTGTCGCAGGTGCACTCGTATGCGCCGCCTACAAAAAGGCGACGGAATCGCCGGAGGCTGTCGTTTCTTTTGACCATGGAGCGAATCCGGTCCTCAATGACTCTCCACTCGCTGAAGGGGTACGCCTTCAAACAGCCGTCCAGTTGAGTCACCATCACCCCGTTGCCCCCTCCGGCTTTGATCACATCCCTGAAGCGGGCCGGAATGATGATTCTTCCCTTGGTGTCGATGGTATGGAATGATGTGCCTCTAAACACAATTCCCCTCTTTTATCCACCTTTCTCCACTTTTTAGGTCATATGGAATATTCTAAGCATAAAGTCAAGAGAAAATAGGATGTGGTGTTAATTTTTTCTTAATAATTTTGTCATGTTAAACGGATAAAATGAATTGATTGAGTAGTGGAGTATTGTGGATAATAATCAACATCCTGCCGGTGGTGGCGGTGCCTGCCTCCGGAGCCGTCTTGACAGCTTCAGGCAAAGCCGGTACCACCATGTCCTTGTGGATGGGATGTTTTCAGCCTTTCCCCTCGGGAATGAAACCGATGACACGGGGCAGAAAGCCCTGAGCGACAAGGCGATTCGAGATATGAGACGATCGGACAAGGCGATGGACAATCCCCATGACATTGATGCGGTGTTGAATGGGGCCGCATTTTGTGTCCTGTCTCTCTGCGACGGCAGGCAGCCCTATGGCGTTCCCTTGTGTTTCGGGGTCGAGAACGACGAGGTCTACCTTCACTCGGCGCCTTCGGGGCGAAAACTCGATCTGATCGCCAAAAACAACCGTGTCAGTCTTGCGTTCGTCGACGCCGGAGGGGTGGTTGCTTCCGAGAGGCCCTGCAGCTGGGGATTTCGATTCCGCAGCGTGATCGCCGACGGTGTTGCCGACGTCATCGAGAATGCCGAGGAAAAGCGCAGGGCACTGAACCTGATCATGGCCCACTACGGCGGGTCGGGGGGAGTGTACCGGGAGGCCGATCTCCAACGGACGGCGGTCGTGCGGGTTCGAATCACCGGCATCAGCGGAAAGCAGTCTCCGGCGCCGGCGAGCAGGTCTGCCGATGT
>JASFIA010000344.1:0-3971 GCA_050122915.1 Desulfobacterales bacterium
TCTTTAAATTTTCGTGAAAATGTGAAGTGCTACCCCGTGAGCATCGGGTTTTAGGGAAGCAAACAGCCTGAATGTCGGTCGCAAAAGGGTTCATTCCCAAATGACCGGCGGCCTTGCACACGGGAAAGGAGTGGGATATGAGAACGGTCTTTAGACCTATTTCTGGAGGAAGGACTGCTCAATGATCACCCTTCTGGACTACGGCGCTGGAAACGTTCGAAGCGTCGTCAATGCCATCGAGAGGCTTGGTGAAACCATTCGAACCGTGGAGGCGCCGGAGGATATCCTGTCCGCTGAAAAACTGGTATTCCCGGGCGTGGGTGCCTTCGGCAGCATGATGGAGGTGCTTCACCGAAAGAATTATGCACAGCCATTAATCGCCTATATCGAATCGGGACGGCCCATTTTGGCCATATGCGTTGGTCTCCAGGCTCTATTCGAAGGCAGCGACGAAGCCCCGGGCGTCGAAGGGCTTGGGGTTTTCAAAGGACGGGTCAGACGCTTCGACACCGCGCTTTCCGTGCCCCATATCGGGTGGAACGGCCTGGTCGTCAGGCAGCCCTCGATCCTTTTCAAGGACTTGAAAGGCGACGAAAAGTTCTACTTCGTTCACTCCTATTATGTGGACCCCGAGGCGAACGACATTGTTCTCACCACGACGGACTACGGCACCCCCTTTGTCAGCGCCATTCAGAAGGGGCGTCTGGTGGCCACCCAGTTTCATCCGGAAAAAAGCGGCCACGCCGGAAGCATCGTCTTGAAGAATTTCCTTAACGATGCTGCAGAAGCGGTGCGCCCCCCCGTGGCGTTGACCGAATCCCTTCTGGCCAAACGGATCATTGCCTGTCTCGACGTCCGCGCCAACGACCGGGGGGATCTCGTGGTGACCAAGGGCGACCAATACGATGTGCGGGAATCGGGCGAAGTCCGGAATCTCGGCAAACCGGTGGAACTGGCCGGCCGCTATTACCGTGAGGGGGCGGACGAGATCACCTTTCTCAACATCACCGGCTTCAGGGACTTTCCCCTCGAGGACATGCCCATGCTCAATGTCCTCGAGGAAACCTCGAAAAACGTTTTCGTTCCCCTTACCATCGGGGGGGGCATCCGAGACTACACCGACAAGGACGGCAGACGGTACACGGCCCTCGAAGTGGCGGCGGAGTACTTCCGATCAGGAGCGGACAAGGTCTCCATCGGCTCCGACGCCGTCGATATCGCCCAGGCTTATCTCCGATCCGGAGAAAAAACCGGGAAAAGCGCCATCGAAGCGATTTCGCGGGTCTACGGCAGCCAGGCTGTGGTCATTTCCATCGATCCACGACGCGTCTATGTGCCTTCCCCGGACGCCGTCCCCCATCGCGTGATCGAAACCGCCATTCCCGGACCCGACGGGGAACGGTACTGCTGGTATCAGTGCACCGTGAAAGGCGGCAGGGAGGGGCGGGATCTGGATGCAATCTCCCTGGCTCGGGCCTGTGAGGATCTGGGAGCCGGTGAGATCCTACTCAACTGCATCGATAGGGACGGTACCGGCCAGGGCTTCGACACCGAGTTGATCAATGCAGTCAAGGCTGCCGTTTCCATACCGGTCATTGCCTCGAGTGGAGCGGGCTGCGAAGACCATTTTCTGGAGGTGTTTACCCGAACCGACGCCGAAAGCGCTCTGGCCGCCGGCATCTTCCATCGGGAGGAGGTTCCCATCGAGCGGGTCAAACTCTACCTGGACGGAAAAGTGGAAATCCGTCCATAAGCCAGCATTGGCGCCATCACCGCCTTTGGAACAGATCGGTGGCACCTCCCCTGCGGAATTCGGCAGGCAGGCACACGCAGTCGCAAGAAGTGCACCCCGCCATTGACACCGGTCAGTTTTCAAAGCATCATCGCGTATCACCCCAGCGAAAGGGGACTTGCCTTATGAAATGGGTCATCTGCAATCGAAAAGGCGGGGTCGGAAAAACCACCATTGCCTGCAATCTGGCGGCCGTTGCCGCCAAAAGAGGATTGAAAACCCTGGTTGTGGATCTGGATCCCCAAGGAAATGCCACCCACTATCTCACCAAGGAGCGGTCCCGCCCGCCGGAAACCTCCCTTGCCCATCTCTTCGAGGATGCGCTCAACAACTTCTCCGGACGCTCGGCCACCGAGGACTTTATCGTCGAAACCCCATTTCCCGACCTCTATCTCCTGGCCTCCCATCCGTCACTGGAAGAGTTGGAACAGCGGCTCGAAATTCACTACAAGATGTACAAGCTCAAGGAGGCCATCGACGCTCTGCCGGGGTTCGATGCCGTGTTCATGGACACCCCCCCTGCCGTCGGCTTCTACACGCGCTCGGCTATGATCGCCGGCGATCGATGCCTCATACCCTTCGATTGCGACGCCTTTTCCAGGGCCGCTCTCATGGCCATTCTGGAAAATATCCGGGAGATCCGTTTCGACCACAACAACACCCTTGGCGTGGGGGGAATCGTGATCAACCAATTCCAGTCCCGCGCCAACCTTCCCAAACAGGTGGTCGACGACCTGAAATCTGCGGATCTTCCCGTACTGTCTGCGTATCTGTCCTACTCGGTAAAGATCAGGGAGTCCCATCAGGTTGGCAAACCGTTGCCTTTCCTGGCCCCCCGCCACAAGCTGGCCACCGAGTTCAATGATCTCTTCGATGCCATCGAAACGGCCGCGCCATGGACGGAATAGGAGACCGCTGCAGAAAAACCCGGGCCTGCCCTTGATTCCGACACCGAATCGGTGCGACGGGGCTCTCTCACCCGCTGTCTGACACCACAGGTCAAGGACCGAAAACCGTGCATGTTCATCCGGACGCCTTTTTCCCGTTTTTGTCCTGGGCCCGTCGATACGGCAGGCAACATCTCAAAGCTGACGTCTTTGCCGGTCTGACCGTTGCCGTCGTTGCCCTGCCCCAATCCATGGCCTACGCCCTAATTGCAGGCCTGCCGGTGCAATACGGCCTCTACGCCTCCATCGTTCCCGCCATCATCGGCAGCCTCTGGGGCAGTTCGGCCCAGTTAATCACCGGACCCACCACCGCCGTGTCACTGGTGGTCTTCAGCACCCTGAGCGGCATGGCCCAGCCGGGAACCCTGCCCTACCTTGAGCTTTGCCTGTTTTTGGCCTTGATGATCGGAGTTCTTCAAGTCGTGATGGGGTTCGCCCGTTTCGGAGGGCTGCTCAATTTCGTCTCCCACGCGGTGCTGCTGGGATTTACGGCGGGAGCAGCGGTACTCATCGCCTTCAAGCAGCTGCCGGGGCTATTGGGAATCCAGATCGAGAAAGGCGGCCATTTCTTCCTTCAGGTCATCGGCCTGTTCTCCCGATTCGATCAGGTGCATCTTCCGACCCTGGCCCTGGGACTTCTTACCATTCTTGTCATCATTGCCGTTAAAACCCTTCGTTCCAACTGGCCGGGCACCCTCATGGCCATGACCCTGGTGGGCGCCCTGGTGGCCGTGTTCGATTTTCACCACAGCGGCGTCCAGGTGGTTGGCGCCATCCCCAAAGCCCTTCCACCCTTCCGGTTACCGTCCTTCTGGGCCATAGAGCATTTGGGAAAACTGGCCCCCGGGGTACTGGCCATTGCCATTCTCGGCCTGGTGGAAGCGGTGTCAATCGCCAAGACCATTGCAGACCAGTCGCGCCAGCGACTCAACATCAACCGGGAATTCATCGGCCAGGGGTTGGCCAACATGGCGGCAGCCTGCTTCAGCGGCTACCCTGTGAGCGGCTCTTTCACGCGCTCCGCCGTCAATTTCAGGGCGGGTGCCAAATCCCCTGTAAGCGGTGTCGTCTCGGGGGCGGCCATCGCCGTCACGGTTCTCGTTGCCGCCCCGCTGGCGGCAGTCCTCCCCCACTCCGCTTTGGCCGGTGTACTGATCGTCGTGGCCTACGATTTGGTCCGCGTCAAAGACATTGCCAGAACCATTCGGGCCACGAAATCCGATGCAGCGGTT
>JASFIA010000345.1:0-3969 GCA_050122915.1 Desulfobacterales bacterium
TGAACATCGGCACCATATCGGAGGATCCGGCGGTTCGGGTTCAATATCGAAACGGGAGGCGCCTGGGAACGGTCGAGGAGTCTTTCGCCGCGAGGCTGAAGCCGGGGGGGCGATTCATTTTTTCCGGGAAGTCCCTCCAAGTGGTCCGTTTCAGGGACGCGATCCTGGTCGTCAGGAAAGCTCGGGCATCGGGCGGCGTCGTCCCTCGATGGCAGGGGGGACGAATGCCCCTGTCGACCGACCTCGCCGAGGGGGTGAGGGCGATATTCGACGGCATCGTCAGCGGCGGAACCGGGGGGAGGGAGTTGGCTGCACTATCTCCGGTTTTGGGGTTGCAATCCCGGTGGTCCGCCCTTCCTGCAGCTCATGAACTGCTGGTGGAAGCCGTGAGCACCCGGGAAGGGCAGCACCTCTTCGTCTTTCCCTTCGAGGGTCGTCGGGTTCACGAGGGATTGGCGGCGCTGCTGGCCTATCGTCTCGCCAGAATCCGGCCCATGACCATCAGCTACGGCATCAATGACTACGGTTTCGAATTGCTGTCCAACGAAACGATTGCGCTCGATCCGTCCGTGTTGACGGAGATGCTCGATGGGGAAGGACTGGATGAGGACCTCGCCGCAGCCGTCAACGCCGCCGAACTGGAAAAGCGTCATTTCCGGGAGATCGCCCGAATTGCCGGCCTGGTGGTCGGCCGCGTTCCCGGCAGGAACCGGTCGGCCCATGAACTGCAAGCGTCGGCCGGCCTGATCCATTCGGTCCTCACACGCTATGATCCGACCAACCGCTTTCTGGACCAGACCCGCCGGGAGGTCATGGATCATCAACTCGAACGGAGGCGACTCGGCGTCTGTCTGAGGCGTATGGCGTTGTCGACAATGCTGATCACCCGTCCGCCCCGGGTCACTCCCCTGGCCTTCCCGATCATGGCGGATCGTCTCCGAGGGTCCGTCAGTTCGGAGACCCTGTCCGATCGACTGGGGCGCCTCTTGACGGACATGAACCGGACGGCAGACAAATACGAGAACGGGTAGGGCGGGGGTATGGCCGATTATTCCATCCATTCCAACCAGTGGTCCTCGACAAAGGGTGCCGTCCCGATCCAGTTGCAGGGGTATCGACTGTATCTGATGCCCCAGCGGGCGCTGTTCTGGGAGGCGGAACGCACATTGGTGGTGTCCGATCTTCACCTGGGCAAGGGAGCGCTCTTTCGTTCCCGGGGGATTCCGATCCCCCGGGGCGCGACGAGGGAGGATCTCTGCAGGCTGAGCCATCTGGCGGCCCAGACGGCATCGGAACGTCTGGTGATATTAGGGGATCTGTTTCACGGAAGAGACGGACTCACCCAAGGCATCCTCCATCACATGGACGACTGGCGACGCCGTCACCGGCGCCTGGAGGTGACCGTCGTTGCCGGAAACCACGATCGGCTGTGTATCGATGCCATTCACCGGATTGGCCTGTCGACGGCGGACAGCCTCGACGTGGGGCCCTTCCGGTTTCAGCACCAGGCCCGAGGGGAGTCTCGGCGGTTTTCGGTATCCGGCCACCTTCATCCCGGTGTCCGGCTGCGGCTGGGAAGAGCGGGGGGACGTCGGACCTATCCCTGTTTTCTAGTGGGGTCCCGCCGGGCGGTTCTACCCGCTTTCGGATCCTTTACCGGATTGGGGGATTTCCGGATCCGTCGGGACGACCGGTTGTTCGTGACCGATGGGGAACAGGTCGTTTCCATGCCCCCCGGGATTGTTGGCTAAGTCTGTGGCCGCATCATCCGTCCGACCGGGTCGGGCCGGCGACGGATCACTCGGGGGCCCTGCCCATCATTGCTTCGGCGGGCCCGATGATGGCTGGGTCGTCGTATTCCAAAAACCGGCCGCTCCATTCCGCCGGTGCTGCAAGGGCCAGCCACGCCGCCGACCGTGCGGGCACCCATGGGGGTTCGAGACGCCCTTCCCTGTGCAGCGCCTCGAAATAGGCCATCTTGTCAGTGGTCATGGCCCCCGCCCCGTGGCTGCGGATGTCGGCCTGCATCCCGGTGTCAACCACGCCCGGGCGCAGTGCGACGATGGTGATCTTTGGCTCTTCCAACGCCGCAACGGCGGTGAGATGGGTCAATCCGGCTTTGGCGGTGCAATAGGCGCTCCACGCCTCGATGGCCTTGGCGGCGGCGCCGCTGCTGATGTTGACAATCCGGCCCGATGTGAGACGAAGGAAAGGAATGGCTAAGCGCATGAGGGTGTAAGGACCGATCAGGTTGACGGCGATGTTGTTTTCCCAATCGTCGGGATCGGTGTCGGCCAGAGCGGACAGGGGATGGAGAATGCCGGCATTGTTAATCAGGCCGTCGATTCGGCCGTAGGCGTCGACGGCTGTTTTCACTGCCAGCTCGCAGTCGGCGCGTTCCGAAACACTGCCGTCCACGGCAAGGGCCTGTCCGCCGGCATTCCTAACCGATTTGGCCACAGCCTTCAGGGCCTTGCGATCTCTGGCCAAGAGACTCAAGGCGGCTCCCTGGCGTCCAAGCCATTCGGCGATGGCCGCACCGATTCCCCTGGACGCACCGGTAACGAGAATGGAAGGTGGTTCAGCCATTGGACTGTCTGCCGGATGGGTGAGGCGGCATGGCGGCAAGGTCCGCCTGTTGCAGCCGTTGAATGCGTCCGGTGTGGAGACGGAACCGGCCGTTGCGTCGATCTTCGAAGTAGCACTCAAGGGTTTTACGGATCACCGGAAATGCCAGTCGGTCCCAAGGGATGTCAGCCTCATCGAAGAGGACGGCCTCCAGGCTTTCGGCACCGGGGTCGACGCGTTCGGAGATCATGTCGACCCGCCACATCATGTAGACCTGGTGGACGAAAGTCAGGTCGAAAACCGCAAAGAGCACTGGAAGGTCGACACCGATTCCGGCTTCCTCTCGGGTCTCCCTGATGGCTCCGGCTTCGACGGTTTCATCGTTTTCCAGAAAACCCGCCGGAAGGGTCCACATGCCGTATCGGGGCTCGATGGCCCGGAGGCACAGCAGGATTTTTCCATGCCACTGGGGAATCGTTCCCACAACGATTTTCGGGTTCTGGTAGTGGATCCGGCCACAGCCGCTGCAAACGTGGCGATGGCGATCGTCACCATCGGGGATCCGTCGACTGACGCGCTCTCCACAGTGGCTGCAGAAGTTCATGGACACAACGACCGCCCTAATCCGTCTCTTCGAAGAATTCCTTCTCCGAACCGCACTTGGGACAGAGCCACTCATCGGGCAATTTGTCGAAGGGCGTTCCCGGATCCACCCAGTGCTCGGGGTCACCTTCGATGGAATCGTAGATGTATTCGCAGGGGCATTCGTGCTTGCTCATTGGGTGCTCCTTTTCGATCCGTGATCTTCCGTTACCACACCGCCTGTGCGTCGGACAACCCGCAGGCCGCCACCGCCATGATAAGGCCGGCAGCAGCGAGGTCAATATCTCCGCCCGCCGGGGGGATACGCATCCCGTGTTGTTTTTGCACCGGTTCTGGTATAATTTCCAAAGGACTTCACGAGAAGTGACCCATTTCAGGGCCTTCGCCGCCTCCCTCTCCGGTCTCAATGCGCCGCCTGACCGGCCGGCGGTCGGCCCCGAAGGAAACGAGGCGGCGGGGGCTGGCTGGGAGATCGATATGAAACTGCTCATCTGTGGGAAAGGGGGCAGCGGGAAGAGCACCCTTTCGGTGCTGCTGTCACGGGCGTTCGCAGACCACGGGGACTCGGTTCTGCTGATCGATGCCGATGAATCCAATTTAGGGCTGGGACGCCTAGCCGGGGTCGATCATACCCAGACCCTTCTGGACTACCTGGGCGGGAAACAGGGGCTCAAGGCGCGGCAGGGCACCGGCTGGCCCGGAGACGACTGCACGCTTTTCTACCAAGCCCCTTTCGAGCTGTCCGACATCCCCAATGGGTGCATCGCCAGTGCCGAAGGCGTCCGGCTTCTGAAGATC
>JASFIA010000346.1:0-3961 GCA_050122915.1 Desulfobacterales bacterium
GCCGCCATTTCATCCCTTGTCGATCGGCTGCAGCTTTCCGTCTCGCTTCCGACCCGGCTTATTGAGCAGGTGTTCGCCCGACGGTCGGGAACGCGCGAGAATGTTGCGGCCGGCGTTTTGGTTCGGTTTCGGCATTCGAGACTGGAGTTTGCCGGGTTTCAGTCGCGTTTTCTCGGGCGTTTTCTCGAGCGGTTTCCCTCTGACCGGAAGGATTACTGGGACTGTCTCGACCTGCTCCTGGCCCTTCTTTCGGAGCGGCCCGAGGGGAGTGATCCATACCGCGTCCTGATGGGGAAAAAGGCGTTTTTGTTTCGCCAGCTCTCCCAGGCCAGAAAGGCCAGGGCGCTGTTGGAGAAGAGCAATATGGAAACCCTTGCGATGACAGGTGTCCGGGTGCCCTCCCTCGATACCCGATCGGCAGTGAAAGCAATGGAACATATCGACACCGTTGCCATCCATCTGTTTGGAAGAACCGATCCGATTCACGGTGACCCGGTTTCCGTGGATCTTGGGGAGGTGGTCGAGTCGTCCGACGTCGAGGAGATATCGCGACGGCTGTCGAGTTGACTATACCCCCAAGACGGCGGCGCTTTACAAATACAACGGCATCACGTATGAAAGCGATCCACATGACTCCAAAGGGCGTGATTTCATGAAGACCGTTCACCGTTTGACTTTGGCGCTGGTGTGCCTGTTAATAGGCCCGTTTCTCTCCCACGCTTCCACCGATTCTGGCGACACCGACGCCCTGTTGAATGCCATCGAAAGCCGCTTTACCGGAAAGGCCTTCAGCGCCGGATTCGTGCAGGTGACGACCGATAAAGCCATGGGGATCAGCGACGAAGCCGAGGGAACCCTTCATGTGAAGTATCCGGGAAAGATGCGCTGGGTCTACGATTACCCTCAGCGGCATTTTTTCATCACCGACGGGGAAACGGTCTGGATCCACAAGCCGGACGACAACCAGGTCATCGTGGGAAAGGCCACGGAGATCCTGGGGGACAGCAAGGGCGCCACCTTTCTTTCGGATATCGGGTTGATAAGAGAGCGGTTCACCGTATCCTTGGAGCCGTCCCCATCCCCGTCGATGAATCGCCTCAAACTGATCCCCAAACACGCCACCGCCGATATCACATCGGTGTATCTGACCGTCTCAAAGGCCACCGGAGATGTGGTGGAGGTGACGACCACCAATGCCTACGACAGCGAAACCACCATCGTGTTCAAGGCGTTCGAGTTTAAAGAAGGGATGTCAGAGGACCTCTTCCACCTGTCCATCCCCGAAGGTGCGGATGTTTTGCAGTACGCGCCTTGAGCAGAAGATATCCAGGCGGGACAGCGCCTAAACCCTCCACCCGACAACACCGAGAATCCTATGAATGCCTTGCAAGAACAGATTAGACGCCTGCTCGAAGAGAAACACGCCGTTCTCCTTGCCCACAATTATCAGCCTCCCGACATTCAAGAGGTGGCTGATTTCTGCGGAGATTCCCTGGAACTCAGTCTCAAGGCGTCGAAAACCGACGCGGAGGTGATCGTTTTCTGTGGCGTTCACTTCATGGCAGAAACCGCCAATATCCTTTCTCCCGAAAAAACCGTTTTGCTTCCGCGGGCCGATGCCGGATGTCCCATGGCCGACATGGTGACCCCGGAGGCGCTGGAGATACGGATGGCCGAGCTTCCCGGGGTACCCGTGGTGACCTACGTCAACTCCTCCGCTGCGGTAAAGGCCCTGTCAACGATCTGCTGCACATCCGCCAATGCGGTGGAGGTGGTAAATAGTCTGGATGTGGATACCGTCCTGATGGTGCCCGACCGGAACTTGGCAATGAACACGGCTGCGCGGGTGGAGAAAACCATCCATTACTGGGCGGGATTTTGCCCCTTCCACGACATTTTGAGCGCTGACGCCCTGGCTGCCGCGAAGTCCGCCCACCCGGAGGCGGAGGTCATGGTGCATCCCGAATGCCCCCCCGAAGTCGTCGCCATGGCCGATGTGGTGGTGAGCACTTCGGGGATGATCCGGCATGCCATGCAATCCTCGGCTGATGCGTTCATTGTCGGAACGGAAGTGGGGATGGCGTACCCCCTCAGGAAAGCCTGCCCGGACAAAACCTTTCACATGGCCTCAGAGCGCATGCACTGCGAGGATATGAAAAAAATAACCCTGGAAGATGTAGCGGCAAGCCTCCGGGACCGATCGGGGGAGGTAAGGGTGCCTGAAGACATCCGGCGGCGGGCGTATGTCGCCGTTCAAAAAATGATCGACCTGTCGAGTTGACGCCGTCCTGGCGGGATCGAAGGGGCCGTGGGGAAGCAGGAGTCGGCAACGGATTCCGGGCCCGGCTGATGGTTATGACGGGGCAAAGGCCACCCGCTTACCCTGCGGATGGCCTTTATGTGGCAGGCACTTGGCGTCAGTCCATCACCAGGTCATCGGGAAGATCGGCATTGGTGTAGACCTTTTGAACGTCGTCACAGCTGTCGAGCATGTCCATCAACCGAACCATCTGATCGGCCTCCTTGCCGGCAACGCTGGTGGTGTTTTGGGGGAGCATGGTTACCTCGGCCGCGATGCAGGGTATATCTGCGGCGGCAATGGCCGCCTGGACGGCTTCGAAATCCTCCGGCGCTGTGATGACCTCGAAATTGTCCCCATCCTCCTGAACGTCCTCGGCTCCGGCTTCCAGAGCCGCCTCCATCAGCATCTCCTCGTCGGCGGCGGATTTCTCCACCACGAAATAGCCCTTCATGTCGAACATCCATGCGACGGAGCCATTGCTGCCTAAATTGCCGCCGCACTTTGTGAAACAGTGACGGATTTCCGCCACGGCCCGGTTTTTGTTGTCGGTCAGAGACTCCACCAGGACCGCCGCCCCGCCGGGGCCGTAGCCCTCGTAGACGACTTCTTCATAGTTGACGCCATCCAACTCCCCGGTGCCTTTCTTAATGGCCCGTTCGATATTGTCCTTGGGCATGTTTTCGGCTTTTGCGGCCATGACGGCTTTGCGCAGCCGCGGATTGGTATTGGGGTCGCCACCGCCCATCCGGGCGGCCACTGCAATCTCTTTGTTCAGTTTGGTGAATATTTTGCCGCGCCTCGCGTCCGCGGCGCCCTTTCGGTGTTTGATGTTCGCCCATTTGCTGTGCCCGGCCATCAGTCCCTCCCGCGTTTCCCCAGGCCAGCAATGTAGATCTCGCGGCTCGCCTTCCGGCTGCTCTGGGGCTTGAAGATGCGCTGTTGTTGAAAAGACGCCTTTACACTGTCTGAAAAGGCCTTGAAATCAGATCCTTGAAATATCTTGCAGAGAAAGTGACCCCCGTCAACCAGGAGATCCATTGCCAGGGCCAGGGCGGCCTCGCAGAGGGCGGCCGACCTGGCCGCATCCGTCGCCCGGTGGCCCGTGGTGGCTGGGGCCATGTCGCTCATGACCACATCGAACCCGTGGGCCTGGATCTCCGGCGTTGTTTCCCCCACATCGAAAATGTCGGCCACCATGGTTTCCGCGTGGGGAGGGAGCTCAACGGAAACCGGCTTGAGATCGATACCGATCACCTTGCCGCCGGGTCCCACAAGCTCCGCGGCATACTGCATCCACGATCCGGGCGCGCATCCGAGATCGAGAACCCGATGCCCTTTACCGATCAGGTGCATGCGTTTCTGAATCTCCTGGAGTTTGTAGACCGATCTGGCCGCGAACTGCTCCTTCCTGGCTTTTCGCGCGAAGTGGTCCTCCCAGAGATTGCGGCGTGGCGGTTTACCCATTCTCAGATACCAGTCCGTCGATCTCCTTGAAAAAACAACGATCTATACTACCGGTGCCCGTGGTCCGTCAAGAATACGCTGTTGCTTCCTCGGTTAGAAAAGGGCGTCCATGGCATCGGATACGGTCTTTACCCCGGTGACCGCCACGGCATGCCCCTTGGGAAGTCGGCGAAGGTTGCTTTCGGGAATCACACA
>JASFIA010000347.1:0-3954 GCA_050122915.1 Desulfobacterales bacterium
CAAACGGCCGTTGTCCATGCTGATCTGGGTCGGCGTCCTTCTCCTGCTCCCCGGATTTGGTCTCTTGGGCTACCTCGCTATCGGAAACGACCGGGTGCGGAGACGGCGGTTCAAGCGCCATCGCCACCAGTCGAAGGGTCGGGAGACCGCACACCGGGACGGAGCTGATTTTCCCGGGTTGGCGGACGGGGACAGGCGCCTTCTAGATACGGTTTCAAGACTCTGCAGGCATCCGGTTACGTCGATTGCGACGGTGGACGCGTACTACAGCGGGAAGAACTATTATCCCGAGTTGATCGCCGCGATCGATGCCGCCGACGCCCATGTCCACGTGGAGATGTACCACTGGCGGGACGACGCCACCGGAAAGAGAGTCCTCGACGCCCTGGTGAACGCTTCCCGAAGAGGAGTGACGGTCAGGCTGATGGTGGATGAAATCGGATCTGTGGAAGTGAGCGAGGGGTTCTTCAAACCCCTGGTCGACGCTGGGGGCAGGTTCTCCTGGTTCTACACGGTTCATCCCCGTCGGAACCGCTTTTTCTTCAATCTCCGCAATCACCGAAAATTGGTCATTGTCGACGGCCGCCAGGCCTTCGTGGGAGGAATCAATGTAGGGGGAGAATACGAGGGCAGAGACCCCTCCACCGGTGACTGGAAAGATCTCCAAATCCGGGTCGAAGGAAATGCGGTGAACCATCTGCAGGAGGTGTTCTCCCACGACTGGCACTATGCCACCGACGAAGCCCTTCCCATGGAGGATTACCTGCGGCCCCTCGAGGTTGATGGGGGGATTCCGGCTGTGATCGTGGAGAGCGGACCGGACACGGAGAAAGGCATCGCTCTCAACACTCTGGTAGCGATTATCGGCCAAGCGACGGATCGGTTGGATCTCTTCACTCCCTATTTCGTGCCGGAACCGGCCCTTGTCAGTGCTCTTCAGGTTTCGGCCGCCAAGGGCGTGAGGGTTCGGCTGATGGTGTCAAAAAAAAGCGATTTCAAGGTCCTGGTGGATATCGGGCGCTCGTTTTACGATGAACTGCTGGCCTTGGGTGTCCAGATCTACGAGTACGACAAGGCCATGCACCATGCCAAACTTGCGATTGCCGACCGGCGGTGGGTGCTGGCAGGTTCAGCCAACCTGGATGCCCGGTCCATGAATTTGAATTTCGAGGTCGGCGTCTTCTTCCGATCGGAGGCCGCCTGCCGCCGCATGGCAACCCATTTCGACACCCTGTTTTCGGATGCCGTCCGAATCGATCCGGAGCGCTTTTCCCGCCGCTCGACCTACCAGCGTCTCAAACAGGGGGCACTGCGCCTCTGGTCTCCCCTGCTCTAACCACCACGTCTGCCCGCAAGCGGCCATCGAGGGAATCCCCACGACACCGTCTGTTCGACCCCTGCCCCTTGTCTCGTTTAAGAAGAGAGGCTCGCAACGGTCGTCCATCTATCGGATGTCGGGACGGGTTTTGACCGCTCACCGTGCAGGATTGGGGTGGGATAATGCGATCCATAGCTGTCACGCCGGCTCCGGAACGGTTACGTTTCAGGAGAACAGCCGGACGGTGTCCTTGATGGCGGCTACCAGGGCATCGATGGCGTCGTGATACCCTGACGACAAGCCATTTTCATCCTCCTTCTCCTGCTCTTGGTGATTGGAGGCGGCGGATTCGAAACGCTTCCGGGTCTGTTTCAGGTTTTCATGGGTCGACTGAAGCGCAATCTGCGCTCGATCGTCCCTGTCCTTCGCCAATTGGGCATTCAGCGTGTCCAGAAGCGCATCGGTCTGCTTGAGCAGATCGGCGATTTTTTCATCGAGCGGTTGGGTCATGACAGGCTCCTCGCCCATTGGGCAGTCCTTGCGGATGCAGTCCCTGTTACAGCAATCGGCCAAAAAGAGTGAACCGGCCCTCCGCCCACGGAAGATGAGGTGATCGACCCGGCGAAGGTCCGGTTTGGATGGCGTCCATCCACGCCGACGGATTATTGGCGGCGGCTGACCATATTGTCGCGGGTTCGATCAGGAGAAGCGGTCAATCGCTTCCTGGACCGACGCCTTCAGTTCAAAGAACGCCTTCTCGGTGCCATTCTTGAGATCTTCCATGGCCTGCCCGGCGGAGGACTGCAACCTGGAGAGATTCGACGTAATTTGATCCTTTTTGGCTTCGAAGGAAGCCACTTGTTTCTGCATCTCGATTTTCGCGTCCGCATCCGCCTGTTCGGCTTTGGCTTTCAGTCTGTCGATATTGGCCTTCAATTCTTTGAGTTGGGCCTCTGCCTTTTGCTGGTAAGCGGTTTTTTCATCCATGAGGTACTCCTTTTCGTCGTTGAGGGTGAACGGTAAGGGAAATGGTTTGCGATCTTTTCTAATCCCTTAGCGGATGTTACATTCCTATCCTATCCACGCCCATACCCTGTCGCCCCCATTCCGGATGGCCGCAAGCCCTATCCGGTCCGCCGCCAGCCCCGATCCCTCGACATCCGGGGTTCACTGCGGGGCAATGGTGGGCTGCCGGGTCTCTGCGGTGGCTGTGGATGAAGGCTTCGACCGGTGTCGAGACGACCCTACTGCTGATCGCTAAAAGGTCATGAAAGGGCTGGACTCCCGGTATGGGCTCTCCGAGGGGTCGGCCTTGCCCACATCCTTGTGGTAGCCGTAGGCGGTGACTCCGAATTGGGATGACTCGGGGAGGGAACGGGTGGTCGATTCCGGAAACTCCCCTTCAGAAGACTGATACCAACTGATGAGAGGGTCTTCAGGTATGTCGCGCATCTCCACGATGTCCTCGATGTACACCGCCGCCATGGTGCTGTAAGGCGGTCCGCTGCCCCTGAGATCGGTGATTGCCCGGCGGAAGTGGTCGGCCGCGCGGTCCGGACTCTCAGAGGCCATAGTGCACGACAGATACCCGTGCCGAGGGTTCCCGTCACGGTCGATGGCATCGAATGAAAAATAGCCGATGTAGATCAAGGGGTGACTCCTTTCGACGAATGGAAACGGGGAACGGCATCGTGGCTGCTGGGTGAGACCCCATCGGCCTGTCGTCCATGCCGGTGGAATCGTCGACGTGGAGGATATGGCGGGCGCTGCTGACAACCACGGGCTGGTCGCCACGACGGTTCACAGGCGCCTGTTATTTGAAATAGGCTTTTACCCGCTGAATATCCCGATCGATGTTGTCCATGTACTCCATGAGATCCGTTTGTTTGCCTGCCATCTGTTCCTCGGGGACCGTCATCAATTCATTGAACTTTCTCTCCGCGCTGATCTTCATGTCTGTGATCCTTTGCAAGCAGGAAGCGGCATCAGGCCGTAAATCGCCGCTATCTGTCTCCGCATTGATTCGTAACGTTCTCAGGTCGGTGGCAAATTGATCGAGCTTTTTCTGGACCTCCACTCTAATTTTTTGCTTTTCGTTCATATCTGTTTCCTTTCCGATGCAGCAAAGATAATGTCCGTTTGCTTTTGAAGTCCGGATTTCTTCCCGAAGGCATGAACGGCTACCGGGAGCGCTCCAGCACCTGCTGCAGATCGGTGTCGATGTCATTTAATTGCCTGGCCAGTTTCAGCTGCTTTTCGGTGAATTGAGGGGGGGCGGCGTCCATCAGAGCCTCCAGAGTCGCCTCAGCGTCTTTCTTCTTGCGGATGATTCGTGCGAGATCCCTGGAAAACGACGCGTTAGACGGGTCTTTATGCCGGGTGTATCGATCCGACACCACCTTGATGCTCTGCTCGAAGCGATCCAATTGCTTATGGACATCGGATTTCAATGCATTCTTGTCCATCGGTTCCCCCTTTGCTCGATTTGCTGTTGACGTCCGTTGTCGACCTACCGGGAGTAATCGAAGATTTTGATGATACCTGTAAGTGCCCCGTCGGCGGCGATCGGCAGGATATTCGTGTTGTTGTAATTCATTTGTTCGAGACGTTCCTGCATCCCTGCGCCGACCCTTCAC
>JASFIA010000348.1:0-3949 GCA_050122915.1 Desulfobacterales bacterium
CGCACCGCCGATGATGTATATGATGAAGATGATCCCCATGACCGCCTCTTTCGATATCGGCAGCGCCACCACCCAGCCGGCGATATCGAAGGGGATCCGCGTCACGGCCAGAAATCGCCCGAAAATTAAGGCACCGGTGACAATGACAATGACCATGCATGAGATCCTAAGCGTATCCCCCACCGACGCCAGAAATCCTTTCCAACTGAGCCGTCCCCTGGCGAGGCTGATGGCAACAGCGAAGAAAGCACCGGCAGCGCCAGCCTCGGTCGGGGTGAAGACCCCGAAAAAAAGCCCTGCCATGACCAAGCAAAAAAGAACCACCATCTCCATGGCCCCGAAAAGAGAGATCACTTTTTCCTTCATGCTGGTGTGCGGACCGACGGGTCCCCAGTCCGGCCGCCATCGGCAGATCACAGCCACCGTTGTCATCATCAACAGGGTCAGGACCACACCCGCCCCTACCCCCCCGTAAAAAAGCTTGGCAATGGACTGCTCGGTGGACAGGCCGATGACGATCAACACCACACTGGGAGGGATAACCACCCCGAGGGTCGATCCGCAGGCGATGGCTCCGGTGCTAAGACGTGGATCATATCCGAATTTATTCATCTGCGGCAAAGCGACCGTGGTCATGGTGGCGGCGGTGGCGGCGTTGGAGCCACAGATGGCGGAGAAGGCCGAACAGGCCATGACCGTCGCCATGGCCACACCGCCTCGGATATGCCCCACCCATTTATAGGCGGCGTTGTAAAGCTTCTCGTTGACACCGGAGTAAAACGCCACCTGTCCCATGAAGATAAACAGGGGAATGACGGTCAAACCGTATTTGGAAAAGGTTTCCCAAATAACGGAGCCGAGCATGCTGCAGCTGGCCTTGAAGGAGATCACCATGGAAAAGCCAATGAAACCGATGATGCCCATGGCGAACCCCACCGGCATTCCCAAGAGGAATAAAGCGGCAAGGAGCACGAGAATGCCGACGAGGCCGATGACCGCAAGGCTCATCGCTCCTCCCCGCGTTCCATTTTCAACACAACGGCCGCCATGTCGGTCAAAAACCCGAGGGCCAGAACCCCGCAGCCCAGTGCGACCAGGTAAGTGAAGGGATAATAGATTATGAGCAGAGTCTCGCTTACCTCGCCGGACCGCCGGATGATGGTGGCTTTTTGGATGATCTGCCAGCTAACCAGAACAAAGAAAGAGCAACAGATGAAATGGTTGATCAGATCGAGGCCGAATCGGATGGCGGGAGGGAACCGGTTGATCATCACATCGACCGCGATATGGCCCCGGAAGCTCTGGGTGTAGCCGAGGGCGAAGGCGACACATACGGCCCCAAGGTAGCCCATCAGCTCAAAGGTCCCGGCAATGGGTGCGCCTATCAGCCGGGCGCCGATATTGGCGCAAGCCAGTGCCACCATGCTCAATAGCACACCCCCGCCGACTACGGCGAGGATCCGGTTCAAAAAGCGGCTTAATCGCTGGAGCCGTTCAATCATGGTCGATCCTGCCAGACCACCGGGCCGGCATCGCCATGGATGCCCCGGGCCGCCGGTCGGAATGATGGTGATCGTGGTGCGTGAGGCGGGGCGGAAGGCCCGCTCGCTCTGAGGGGTGCCCTCCCCTCCTCGTAAGGCTTATCGGCCCGAATGCTTTTTGGTAAGGGCGCGAACGTCCTCCAGAATGGCCCCGGCGTCCAGTCCTTTCGCCTCGGCCTGAGTGGTCCAGTCGTCAATGAGGGGTTTCAGCCTGTCGTTCCAGGCCGCCTTCTCCGCCTCGGAGAGCTGAATGAATTCGACCTGCTGGTTGTCCTTCGACCATTGGGCGGATTCCTGCACATGACCGTCCAGATAGGAGCCCGTCCACTCGGCCTGTTCGGGGGCCAGCTCATCGAGGACTTTCTGGACGTCGGGAGGCAGAGCGTTCCAGGAGTCCATGTTCATCATGACGGCGAATGGGTAGATGACGGTGTCGGTCAAGGTCACGTATTTGCAGAGTTCCGCGAACTTGAAATCCTTGAGAACGTCGAGAGAGGAGAAGAGGCCTTCCACGACGCCTTTCTGAAGCGCCTCCGGCGTAGCGGACATGGGCATGCCCACACCATTGGCCCCCCAGGCCTTGACGATCTGAAGGGCGCCTCCCGATGCCCTCAGGTTGAGGTTCTGGATGTCGTCGAGAGAAGCCACACGCTTCCGGGACATGATATTGGAGGGTGCCGACGAGAACATGGTCAACACCTTGACCTGACCGAACTCTTCGGGGCTGTACTTTTGATAGAGATCCCACAGCACGAGGCTTCCGGTTCGAGCGTCGGGGATACCCAGGGGCAGGCTCGCCACGTCGGTGAACACGAAACGGCCCGGAAAATAGGCTGTGCTGACGCAGCCGATGTCCGCCTGGCCGGCGATGACGCCGTCGACCATGCCTTTTGCCCCCAGGAGCATACCGCCGGGATAGGTGTCCACCACCACCTGCCCCCCCGTCCGTTTCTCGACTTCGGTCTTCCACCGCTCCATCTGAACGCAAGGGAAGGTTGGGGCCGGAGGGAAATTGGCATAGCTCAGCTTGATTGCCTTGGCACAGGAGAGATCGGCGGCCGGACCTCCGAGACAAAGCGCCGCAAGGAGTACCATCGTCAGGGCAAAGCGTTTCATGATCTACCTCCATCGATTTGGGGTTGGTCGGGTTGGCACTGACAAGGGGTCAGTCCGCCAGCGCCCGGGCGGCAGCGACACCGGCCTCTAAGGCGCTGCAGGATGCCTTCAATAAAGACGGTGTATCGGAAAGGCGGTCCGCCAATACCGCCGTAATATCATCGATGCCCCAAAGAGCGGCGACGTCGGTCCGGGCCCCGCCCAGGGCAAATCCCAAGACAATCAAATTCACGGCCCGGGGATTTCCGATCCGCCCGGCAAGACCATCGGCGTCGATCCGCCGGATTTCGACTCCGTGAGAAGGCTTCGGGTCGCTGTCGGCATTGATGCAGGCCCACGCCTCTGGCCCTAAGAAATGTCCATGTCGCTCCAGGCTCTCGGTCTTGAGCCCGATGAGTCCATCGGCGGCACCCACACGGATAAGGGGGCTTGAGAACACGCCGACCTTGAGATGGGAAATCACGGATCCTCCCCGCTGTGCCATGCCGTGGGTTTCCGAAGTCATCACCGGGAGCCCTTTTCGGATGACCGCCTCAGCCATCAAACGGGTGACGAACAATACCCCCTGTCCCCCGACCCCGCTGATCACCAGTTGGGCGCGCTCGCTCGTCGTCATGGGGCCCCCTTGCCGGCCGAATCGTCGGGCAAAGCCTCGATGGCCCCCTTTGGACACACCTGGACGCAGACCCCGCACCGGCTGCAGAGCACGGGATCGATCTCCACCCGCCCATCACGGTCCATGGGCACCAGGGCCGGGCATTCGAAGTGATCGACGCAGTAGCGGCAACCGTCGCAGGTCTCTGCAACCGCGAGTGCCGGAGTCTCCTCGAGGTCGTTTCGTTGCCGTTTGTCGAGCAGGCATGGATGGCGGGAGATCACCACCGCAGGACCGTGGGACCGGCTGTGGCGAACCGCGTCCCTGATGATCCGAGTCATCTCCGTCAGTTGGTTGGGGTCTCCTTCGCGGATATAGTCGATCCCGCAGCCCTGGACCAGTTGGGCAATATCCACCGCCTGCAGGGGTTCACCCCCCGCCCCGAGGCCTGTGGAGGGAGTCGGCTGATTTCCGGTCATGGCCGTGGTTCGGTTATCGAGAATGACGAGGACGAACCGAACCCCCTGGGTCACGGCATCCACCAGGGCCGGAATCCCGGCATGGAAAAACGTGGAATCCCCGATGGTGGCGATGATATCCGGCGGTTTTTCCTCATTCTTGTAAGCCTGATAGAAACCGGCGGCCTGACTGATCGCTGCGCCCATGCACAAGACCGTGTCCACCGCCCCCAAATTGA
>JASFIA010000349.1:0-3945 GCA_050122915.1 Desulfobacterales bacterium
TACTTACAGCAACACTCTAAAATCATAGCCGAATTTAGTTGACACAACAACGCTGCTGTCGCAATATGATCGCCGTCATGATACCGATGCCCTGGCGGCAGGACATCGATCACCGTCAACCGATGGGTGATGATCGTCATCGCCATGGGTCGACGATAGCTTTAGACGCCCGGGCGGCACCTATGGCGATTTATCCTTATCAACGGACCATTAAAAATCCCATTTCCTGTTCAGGTATCGGCATTCATTCCGGCAAGCCTGTGAATCTTTCGCTGAAGCCGGCTCCGGAGAACCACGGGGTAAGGTTCATCCGGTCGGATCTGCCGGGGAAACCAGAGGTCAAGGCACTATTCAATCAAGTGGTGGATACCAGTTTGGCCACTGTTATCGGCCATGACGGTTGCATTGTATCAACGATCGAGCATCTGATGGGATGTTTGGCCGGATTCTACATCGACAACGTCCGAGTCGAAATAGACGCTTATGAAATGCCCATTCTAGATGGCAGTGCCGCCCAGTATGCACGGATGATCAGAGATGCCGGTATCCAAGAGCAGCCGGTTCCTCGCTGCTTTATCGTGATCAGGGAAGCCATCGAACTCAAGGATGGCGACAAATTTGTCGGTGCTTACCCCGCGGATTGTTTTCAACTGTCCTGCACCATCGATTATGCGCACCCCTTGATCAGGCGACAGACCCTCTCCATGGAAATCAGCGAGAATAGTTTCGGCAATGAAATCGCCAATGCTCGGACTTTCGGCTTTCTCTTTGAGGTCGAGCGATTGAAGCAGATGGGACTGGCCAAAGGCGGGTCACTGGAAAATGCCATTGTCATCGATGACCATGCCGTGCTCAATCCCGGCGGTCTGCGTTACAGCGACGAGTTTGTCAGACACAAGGTCCTTGACTGTATCGGCGATTTTTCGCTGTTAGGAATGCCCATCATAGGACACATAAAGGTTCACAAATCCGGGCATGCCTTTAACCTAGCGTTTTTAAAAACGCTGTTTGCCAAAAAGAAATCCTGGGAAACATCCACGTTTATCCCCTCCAAACCCTCTGATTGCCGGCAAAATTCCTTGCTATTTGATTCAGGTTCAGCTATTTAATTTGAAGTCCAACTATCTATTTTTACAATTATTTTTTCTTTGATCACGACTGCCTTCAGTCGATCGGGCAACCGGTGGTATGATCCGCTTGAGGACCAAACGCTATATTGTTGCAATCGCCATCCTTTGGGCTCTCGGCCCCCTGGTCGCCCATGCTCAGGAGGCCCGGTTAAAAAACATTACCCTCCGGAAAGCCAATGGTGCCTTGGCCGTCTCCTTCGACGTTGAAGGCGCCTTCAGCAACAAAGTGACTGAGGCGATTTTGAGAGGGGTAACCGCTGACTTTTCATTCATCGTATCCTTGAACAGGGTGCGATCAATTTGGCCGGACAAAGAACTCGCCAACGTGATCGTTCGTCATGAAATCAAGTACGATACCTTGAAAAAAGCGTTTACCATTTCCAAGCCTTGGAAAGGAGAGGAATCGGCGGTGACCCAGTCCTTTGCAGAAGCCCAGAAACTAATGACCGAAATTCACGACTTACCGCTTGTCCCTCTCGACCATCTGGAAAAGGGCACTACCTATGAACTCTGGGCGAAGGCGAAGCTCAGCAAAATGACCCTGCCTTTTTACCTTCATTATGTGTTCTATTTCGTTACCCTCTGGGATTTCGAAACCGACTGGTACACCGTCGACTTCGTCTACTGATTTCCGCAATGCACAGTGCCTGACCGGTGCCCCATGAACCAACCGCCCTACAAACAGCCCACACCCCCCAATGACGCTGATCGCCGCGTCAGGCGGGAGCTTTTGCTAATACCGGCCATAATCCTGGTCGTCGCGCTTTTGACGATGGCGGAAAGCCGGATTGTCCAGTTCGGGGCGGATATCCCCATATCCAATACCATTTTGCTGTTCATTCTCATCAACATCAACATGCTACTGCTGATCCTGCTGATCTTCCTGGTCTTTAGAAACCTTGTCAAGCTGTTGTACGACAGAAGAAGAAGGGCCTTCGGGGCAAGACTAAAAACTCGGCTGGTGCTGGCATTTATGGCGTTGACACTGCTGCCGACAACGATATTATTTTTTTTCTCCATTAACTTTATATCGGTAAGTATGGAATTTTGGTTTAACGCGCCCGTCGAAAAGGCGCTGCAAAAATCACTCGATGTGGGTCGACGCATTTATGAGCAAACGGAGCAGGACAATACCTTTTACGTGGAGCAGATCGCATCGGCTATCGTGTCGCAACGACTTCTGGAAACCCGGAATGCTCCGGATTTGAACCATTACATCCTAAAGGTCCGACAGGAATCCAACATTGATGCCATTGAAATCTACAACGAAGCGGGTAGCAGGTTGACATTCGCCCATGGGGCGGCAGTAAACGCCTCCCAGTGGAAACCGCTGTCTGGTAGCAATCTTTTTAAGCCTGATCGACTGAAGCGGACCAGGACCCTTAGCGAGACCTCCAGCGACGGCGAACTGATCAAAACCATCGGCACCATCCCCTTCGGCAGCAGTCGCATGGAATCCAGGGCTTTTTTGGTTGTTTCCACGTTTCTACCGTCCGATCTATTTGATGATCTGGATTCCATATCAAAGGGCTTTGAAGAGTATCAGCAAATCAAACTCCTCAAAAAACCGATCCAACTGACCTATTATATTTCTCTGTCCATTGTGGCCTTGCTTGTGCTCTTCTGTGCGATCTGGTTTGGTTTTTACCTGGCCAAATCCATCACCATCCCCATTATGAAGCTGGCCGAGGGCACCAGGAGGGTTGCAGACGGCGATCTCAGCTTCACCATCAACCTTGCCGCCGATGACGAGATCGGGACCCTGGTCAATTCCTTCAATAAAATGACCCGTGATCTTCGAATCAGCCGTGAGCAACTCGAGCTCTCCGCACGCATTCTGCGGCAACAAAATATGGAAATCGAAGAGCGTCGACAGTATACGGAGATTGTTCTGCAAAATGTGTCTGCCGGGGTGATCTCGGCCGATGCCGACGATCGTATCACCACCATAAACACGTCGGCTGAACGAATGCTGAACCTCAATGGGAAAAAATTGCTGAAGCAGGATTTCAAATTACTGCTGAGGGGCGAGCACGGAGAAATGGCTCAAGGCATCCTTCAGGATCTAAGATCGACCGGCAAGAGCCAGCTTGAGGTGCCGCTCAAGCTCAATGTGGCAGGGAAGCCGAAAAGTTTTCTCATCAGTATCAGCACACTCAAAAACGATCTTGGTCATCATATGGGGGTCGTTTTTGTCTTCGATGATTTGACGGAGCTCGAACGGGCTCAGCGGATGGCGGCATGGCGCGAGGTGGCCCGCCGAATCGCCCATGAAGTCAAAAACCCTTTGACGCCCATATCCCTATCGGCCCAACGCCTTCAGCGTAAGTATTCGGAGATCATTGAGGATCCCGTGTTTGGAGAGTGCACCCGAATGATTATCAATCATGTCGATCTCATTCGAAATCTGGTCAACGAGTTCTCCGCTTTTGCCCGATTTCCAGCTGCCAACATGGAATGGCTTGATTTGCCGCCGATCGTCGAGGAAACCCTTGCCCTATTCAAGGAGGGACACGAGTCGGTCCAATTCAATACGGATTTGAGGGGAGTCTTGTCCATCCCTTTGCTCCGTTTAGACCGCCAACATATCAAGCACGCCCTCATCAACTTGCTCGACAACGCCATTGGTGCCATAAAGGGAAAAGGCCAGATCGACATTTCGGTAGAATACCTGCCCAATTGCCAATGCGTCCGTCTTCAGGTTTCCGATGATGGACCCGGCATTCCGGATCGCGACAAGGCGAGATTGTTTGAGCCCAACTTTTCGACTAAAAAAACCGGGATGGGCATTGGGCTCAGTATTGTCAACACCATT
>JASFIA010000350.1:0-3924 GCA_050122915.1 Desulfobacterales bacterium
AAGGTCCTCCC
This sequence comes from Desulfobacterales bacterium, assembly GCA_050122915.1. Classification (GTDB taxonomy): domain Bacteria; phylum Desulfobacterota; class Desulfobacteria; order Desulfobacterales; family UBA5852; genus CALNZV01. The sequence continues at coordinate 12 of JASFIA010000350.1, forward strand.
GTCGGTCGGCAGCATGGATCAATCCCATGATGGCGCCTTCCGATCGGATGGGGATCAGCACCACCGATTCGAAGCCGTATTGATGGCAGATATTCCGCGTCGCCCCTTTTTCCGCCTCGGAAACCGTCGATAGGAACCGCGAGGTTCCGTTGATGAAAAACGACCCGCCGGGCGTAAAAAAGGGAAGGGCAGGGTCGGCGGCGCCTTTGATGACTTGAATGCACATGCACCGGTCCGTATGGATGGACAGCGGGCTTTCCATCTCGTAGAAGCTTTTCGGGAAGCCATTGTAGGCTTCATACGGGATGTCGCCCTTATCGTCGAGGATGCGGATGCCCACCGCATCGCAATTCAAATACTGTTTGATGATGGTGGTGATGTCCCTTAACAGATCGGTGAAATCCATCGGGCGATTGGCGATTTCCAGGCAATTGTGAATCAACATCTGGTTTCTCTGATGCCGCAGCCTTTCGGTGATGTCGGTGACGTCGATGCGAACGGCATCTTCGATGTCGGGTGAGTCCGGGACGTGCTCGTTTCGAAACCGGGCGGTGAAGCGAGTCCCGTCAACCCTCAGCATGGTGAGATCGCAGGAGGTGCATCCGTTGGCCGCTATGGCCTGAAGGCGGTTCGACCGGAATGTATTCTGGTCGTCCTGATGAATAAAATCCGAAAGGGTCCGACCGATCAATTCTGACCTCCGGCAGCCGATCATGCTTGCAAAGGTGATATTGGCCTCCACGATGCGAAGGTGGCTGTCGACCGTGAGGTATCCGATGGGCGCGAAATCGAAAAGACTGGTGTATTGGCTCCTGAGTTCCTCAAGTTGCCGTTTCGACTCCCCGTAGGCCTCCAGATGGCGCTGCAACTCCTCGTTTAGAACGTTCAGGTCATGGGGAATAGCCAGAAGCTTTTCATGCAAGGCGTCCGGGTCTATCTTGGCCCCGGACGAGGGTGGTCTGTGATCCTTCGGGTATGGATCGGTCTGCCGTCCTCCTGCCCTGTCAGTGGACAGTGAAACCATGGTTTTCTGCATGACACATCTCCTTGGAGAGGGCATTTCGATCATTGCTGTCCGTGAAAAGCGCTACGACGGTTGGGTTTCTGACGTCCCTTCCTGAATGGGTCGGCGCTTTCGTGGACGGCTTACACCGGGTCGGAAAAGGTTTCAAAGCGACAAACCAAATCCCGTGAAATGGAGATGGAATTCCGTTCGAGGTTGAAGGTACAGAGGCGGCCGGGGTGAATGGGCGCTTTCGAATCGAGAAGGATGGGTATTCCAGGCTATCGAGAGAGCGAGGGACCAACACATTTTAATCAAGTATATACCGTTTGCCTTGGGTAGCGCCACCTTTTTCGGGTGCAGGAAACAAAAGGCAATGGGGGCCATCCGTCGGCCGGCAGGTCGATACCAAGCCAATCAGCCCGCGGCGGACCCACCAAGCGGGTTCGCCATGGATCAACAGAAGCAAAACCGCTTTAGACAATCATGGTTCCGTCTCCCGCTGCCGAGGGTCACTCTCCGAACCGTTTCTGCTATTTTTTTTTGCGCAGAAGCAAGAAGGGACTTATTCTTATCAATGATGATCAGGAAAAACATAGCGGACACCGCCTGTGAGCCGGGAAGGCGGTCATGGTCGGTATCCGACGTTTTTCAGGAATACCCACCCCCATCGATGGAAGTGGTTTCTGGATGCATCGACAGCGTATCAGTACAAGACCGTTAGGACATCAAGCGACCTTCCACCGATGGATGGTTCCCATGTGATTCAATGACGACCGGCCTTGCACCGACAGTTGCCCTTTTCCTGTTTGTCCCTTAACTTAAGTTGGACAGTTGGTGAGCCTGTTGGCATCATAACCTATCGAAATGATTATGCGTGACTCCGGAAAATCGCATAAAGGTAGTGCCACAGAATATACACATAATTATTGCCAATATTGATCTTTGATAATAAAATGGGGGTGTCTTCAAACAAACGGAGGCCTCCCCATGTTCGCGCGTGTCAAAAAGTCCGGCAAGTACCAATATCTGCAGATTGTTGAAAACCGAAAAGAGAAGGGCCGTGTAAAGCAGCGCGTGATCGCCACCGTCGGCCGCATGGATCAGCTTCAGGATAAAGGCCGGATCGAGACGTTGATCCGCTCGCTTTCCAGGTTTTCTGAAAAAGCGTTGCTGATTCTTTCCGGCCAAAGCGATGTCAGCGCTCATGCCATGACCATCGGGCCGGCCCTTGTGTTCGATCGCCTGTGGCAAGAGAGCGGGATTAAGGGTTGTATCAACGAACTTCTTAAAGGGCGTAAGTTCGAGTTCGATGTGGAGCGGGCGATCTTCTTGACCGTCCTGCACCGGTTGATGGTATCCGGCTCGGATCGATTCTGTGAAAAATGGCAGCGTGATCATTTGATTGCCGGCACACAGGCGCTTGCTCTGCACCATCTTTATCGGGCCATGACTTTTTTGGGCGAAGTCGTTCCCGAGGAGTATGCGGCAGGCAAATCCGGCCCTCGCCGAAACAAAGATTTGATCGAAGAGATGCTCTTTTACAAAAACCGCAATCTCTTCTCGAATCTGGATCTGGTCTTTTTCGATACGACCTCGATCTACTTCCAGGGCCAGGGGGGCGAGCACTTCGGCCGTAGAGGCTTTAGCAAGGATCACAGACCGGATCTTTTCCAAATGGTCGTTGGGGCGGTTCTCGATGAAACCGGTCGTCCCATATGCTGCGAGATGTGGCCAGGTAACACGACGGATGTCACCACCTTGCTGCCTGAGTTGGAGCGGTTGCAAAGCCGCTTTGGCGTCGGCGAATTTTGTATCGTTGCCGACCGTGGAATGATCAGCGCCGGTACCCTTGAAAAGCTTGATGAGGACGAAACGCCCTACATCCTTGGCACCCGCATGCGTAAGGTCAAAAGGATTAATACCAAGATCCTCACCCGCGCCGGACGCTACAGCGAAGTTTATCCGGAAAGCGCCGATCGGCGAAAGCCAGCCCCGCTGAAGGTAAAGGAGGTGATTCATGAGGGCACCCGGTATATCGTCTGCCTAAATGAGCGCCAGGCAAGAAAAGATGCCTCCGACCGAGAGGCTATTCTCGAATCGTTGAAGCGCAAGTTGAAACAAGGGGCAACGTCTTTGGTCGGCAATCGAGGCTACCGAAGGTATCTCAAGGTGGCCAAAGACAGTACCCGGATCGACCCGGCAAAGGTAAAAGCCGATGCGCGTTTTGACGGCAAGTGGGTTTTGATTACCAACACGAAACTGCCTGCCGACAAGGTAGCTCTCAAGTACAAGGAACTGTGGCGTGTGGAGCGCGTGTTTAGGGATATGAAGTCCCTATTGGAAACCAGACCTGTTTATCATCAAAAGGATGAAAATATTGCCGGCCATGTCTTCTGCAGCTTTCTGGCGCTTGTGCTTCGAAAAGAACTCGATCAGCGTCTGGCTGATAACAAACACCGGTTTGAGTGGTCCGACATCAAGCAGGATCTGAAAGCACTCAAGCAGGTCGAGATTGAAGAAAACGGCAAATGCTTTGCCATTCGAACCGAATGCAAGGGGGTTTGTGGAAAGGTCTTTCAATCGGTTCGAGTGGCGCTTCCGCCCACTATCAAAGAAGTCGCTTAACCGCACATCCTCAGGAAAGGTAGTGCCAAGAACAATTTGCATAGCTGTATTATGCTGTAATTAATTAAGATCCAGATATAAACTGTTCAAAATGAGTTCGACAGATACTACTAACCGAAAATGAAGTTTGAATTTTTGGGGGAACTACCGATTTGGTTTTCAACTATTGCAATATGGTGGCTACTACTGAGGCCGATATTTTAATGTAAAAAGGTAGAGCCATTTATTGACTCTGCCTTTTTACATAGAAGCATAAAATTTACGGAACGTAGGCAGATACTT
>JASFIA010000351.1:0-3923 GCA_050122915.1 Desulfobacterales bacterium
GTCCACTGGTCAACTGTATCGCTGTTCCCATCGTTGGCTTTGCCATCCTGCCCCTCGGGCTCACACTAACGGCCATCGGGGCCGCCGCACCGGGGATCTCGATACCGGGCTTTGCCATCTGCGGACACGGGGTCGATGGCGTGATTGAAATCCTAAAATGGGCCTCAAACCTATCCTTTTCAGCCGTTCTGACACCGGTTCCGACCCCCCTTGAGACCGGTCTTTATTACGGATTGCTGGGCCTCGTGTTTTTCTCAAAAACCTTTCCCCGATTTCGATCAATGGTTGTCGGATGGGTCTTGGTGGCCCTTTTGGATGCGGCCTACTGGGGACATGAACGGTTCTGGCATCAGGACTTGCGCATAACGGCTATCGATGTTGGACAGGGGACCTCAAATCTCATCGAGTTTCCGGGCGGCCGGGTCATGCTCGTCGACGGCGGGGGATTCAGTTCCAACCAGATGTTCGATTTAGGTGCGCGAGTCGTGGCGCCGGTGTTGAGGAGGAAGAAGATCCTTACGGTGGATTTCGTGGTGCTGTCCCACCCCAACGCCGATCACCTGAACGGATTGTATTGGATTTTGGACCGGTTTCGCGTAGGGTGCTTGTGGACCAACGGCGAGAGGGCGGACACACTAAGCTACAGGCAGTTTTTTCAGTGTGTCGTCGATCGCGGCATTCCTATTGAAACGGTTCATCGCCAGTCTCCCCGGACGGTTTTCAGCACCGCCGAAGTGAGGATCCTTCATCCCCCGCCTGATGCCATTGTCCAGGACGGTAAACCAGACGGAAAAACCATTGACGACCATTCCATCATTTTGAAAATTCAATTCAACGGGGTTTCGGTTCTACTGCCGGGCGATATCCGGGAGAGTGCGGAAAGACAGCTGGTGGCCGATCTGGGGCCGGATGCGCTCAACAGCGACATTTTGATGGTTCCCCACCACGGAAGCCGGTTTTCCAGTTCCATGCCGTTTATCCGACGGGTTTCTCCACGGGTTGCGATTATCTCGGCTGGGTGGCGGAATCGATTCGGCTTTCCGCATTCCGAAGTTGTCGATCGCTACCACCGGGCAGGCAGTCGTCTCTTTCGAACCGACCGGGATGGCGCTGTCGGTATTCGTATTGAAGACAACAGGGTTAGGGTTCGCGCCGAGGGCTCCAATCGCTTCTATATCTGGCGCCCTGCTATCGACCTCATGGGATCGATTGATCGAACGAGGCTGTTTTGACGGCGTCGTCCCTCATCCAAATCAAAGGTAAGCTGGATCGGCTCTACCGCCGGTTTCACCACCGTCGATATGTGCATCCCGATCCTCTGGTTTTTTTGTATCGATATCCCAATCTCGAAGACAGGGAACTCGTCGGTATCATCGCCGCATCTCTGGCATACGGACGGGTGGCTCAGATTATCAAGAGCATCCAAACGGTGGTCGCTATTTTGGATCCTTCTCCCTGCAGGAACCTCCGCTTCACTCCCACCTCCCTTTTAAGAAGGCGTCTTGGTGGATTTGTCCATCGGTTTGCCACCGACAGACACATGGTCGGATTGTTATCGGGGGCTCGCGGTATCCTGCAACAGTATGGCAGCCTGAAAAACGGGTTCCTCGATGGTTGGGATGACGGGGATCCGACCGTTCAGCCGGCGCTTTCCGCCTTTGTCGATTTGCTCAAATCTGCCGGTGCCCACAAGGCAGGCCATCTGCTGCCGGATCCGAGAAAAGGCAGTGCATCGAAACGCCTGCATCTCTTTCTTCGGTGGATGGTGCGGCAAGACCGCATCGATCCCGGGGGGTGGTGCCAGGTGCCGGCAAGCAAACTGCTGATTCCGTTGGATGTTCATATGCATCGGGTCAGTGTGGGGCTTGGATTGACCCAGCGCCGGCAGGCTGATTTAAAAACCGTGATGGAGGTGACCGCCGGTTTCCGGGCGATGGTACCTAAAGATCCTGTCCGCTACGATTTCGTGCTATCCCGATTGGGCATTCGAGCGGACATGCACACGGACGCATTCCTGGCCGACGGCGATCGCTAGGCCGCTTACGGAGACCGGCAAAACCAAGACCGGTATTGTCTCCGACCCCGATCCTTTGGTGTCGCCTCTTCGGCGATCTGCAATGGATCCGCCGGGTGCCCGGGTTGTGCCGGTAAGCGGTCACCGCTATGGCAACCATCGCCAGGCTCTGAAATCCTCACAGGCAATGGTTCCCGTGGATGCTGAACGGACATCCCCCCGGCACTCTTGATCAATCTGTCGGGATTCGGTAGAGACGTCTTGATTCTGGCGGTGTTACCTGTTTGAATAGGGTTTCCATTGTTACGAAGAGTGGTTTTTCAAACATGCTCAGGAGCGGATGGCCATGAACAAGTTTACCCTGGCGGGTCTGGTGGCATGGATTGTCGGCGGCGTGATCGTGGGTTTTCAGGCGATTGGCAATCTCATGCAGGAAGACACCGGTGTGAGGGCTGACTGGAAGAACATCGATTTGATGGGTCTCATCGGAGAGCCCAATTTGCAGTGGGCCATGGAATGGAATTGGCTGGTCTATGTTCTGGACCAGCCGCTGTATATCGTTCTTTTTGCTTTAGGCCTTCTTCTGATCGTCATGGGAATGGTCTTTTGGCGAAACTAGCCCCTGCCGATGGAACCTTCCCAACCGCCTTGGTTTCGCGATAGCTAGCCTTGAGGCATCAGGGCTAAACAACCGAAATGAGCGGAGCGGCCAGCCAAGGTCAGATCCGGGGTCCCAGGGGGCGGCTGTCAAAAACGAAAACGGCGTCGATGAGAGTTCGATCGACGCCGTTTCGTGAGTGGAGGCGGGGTGCTGCCGCTGCCGTCTATTTTTCTACATACAATTCCTGGCCCGGATAAATTTTCGTTCTGGCAGACAGCTGGTTGATGTTTAAAAACCGCTGTAGAGGCATATTGTGAAATTTTGCTATGGTAAAGGGGCTATCACCCGTTTTTACCGTATAGGTTCGCAGTCCGGCTCCGGCCGGGGAACTGGACACGGCGGTTGATGAGCCGGGAATCAGCAGCCGCTGGCCGATGTGAAGTCTGGTATCTTGAAGGTTGTTTATTTTTTGGATGGATCCGGTGGTGGTGCCATACCGTTTGGCGATACTCCAAAGATTGTCGCCGTTGCGAACCACATGGATAGAGGATTTTCCTCTTCGTTTCGGCGTTGATTTGGCATAGCTGGTTGATGGGGCATATCGGGTCGGTATTTTTAGCTTCCTGCCGGCAACGATATAGTGAGAACGTCTCAGGTTGTTCGCTCTCATAATTTTGCTGACGGAGGTCCGATACTTCCTGGCGATGGTGGAGAGCGTTTCTCCGCTGCGAACCCGATGGACGACATAGGCGGGCTGAGGCAATGAGGACACCGGAATCTGATCGATATTGGCCAACAGCAGGTCAGAGGTGTTCGGCGGTATTTTAAGGGCATATTCGCCCTCCGGCAGTATTTTATAGCGAAGCTCCGGGTTCAATTCTTTCAAGGTGGCTTCCGACACGCCTATCGCTTTAGCAGCATTTTTCAAATGAAATTGCTTGGACACCGAGACCACCTCGAATTCCATCGGTGGATCGACATCGGCGACATCGATGCCATATTTCTCAGGATTGTTGAGGATGTAGAGGGTGGCCAGAAATCGGGGTACATAGCGGGCGGTTTCCCTCGGCAGTCGTTCGTAGAGATCCCAGAAATTATCCAGATAATTGACGTTTTGGGTTCGGATGACTCTTAGAACACGACCCTCCCCACAGTTATAGGCCGCCAGCACCGTTGTCCAGTCACCGAAAATCTGGTGGAGTTCCTTCAGGTAAGCGATGGCTGCTTCGGTCGATTTTTCCGGATCCATGCGCTCATCGATGAAGCGATCCCTTTTCAGCCCAAATTTATAGCCGGTTGAAGGAATAA
>JASFIA010000352.1:0-3916 GCA_050122915.1 Desulfobacterales bacterium
GCAGGCCGCCGCTGGACTCTTCCCCGCAGGTCTCCTCAGGCCATACGCCATCCAGGTTGTCCATGACCACCACTGTTTCCTCTGGCGCTCCCGGATCCCCGGGTCGGGTTGCCAAATGACCTTCGAATGTCATCAACACCCCTGATTCGGAAGTGGAATCCAGAGAGTGAAAAGAGGCTTCAGCCTCAGTAAAATCGCCCTCCTCCATGATGGCAAACCGTCTTCCGCTCAGGCAATCGGTGAAATAGGCTCGTCCTTCCCGGATGTCGACGGTTCCGTTTATTGGAAACGGTTTTCGGTGGTCGGCGGATTCAGGGGAATGTTCGAGTTGATAGGAAAGGGGCATCGGGTCGAGGGCTTCTGGCACCCCTATTGGGCGCAATTGCCCCTCGGCACCAAGAGAAAACCGCCGAGTAAGACCAGAGCCGTCGGTCAGCACAAGGGTAGCGCCGTCTTCCGCAAGACGCCAGCTGCCCAGCCGGTCGGAGCGATCATCCCCCCCGTTAAGAACACCGACGTAGAGATCTCTTATCCACAAAGCCCCATCCTCGAACAGGGTGATGGTGGTTCGGATCATCTCGCAGTCCCTGCAGGGAAGAATACCATCGTAGGTGCCGGGAATCCTGAGCCCGGCAGGAGCGTGGGCTTCCTTGTCCGCCACCGGCGAGGGGCCGGCGCAGGCGCTCAGCACCCCTCCGGTGATGATCCCGATCACCATCCACCTCAAAATCGTGAGAGAAGAGGGCGGGATGTCCCAAACAGTCGGTATGCGCGTCATCGGTTCTGCCACTCCTTAGTCGAATCCGATTGTCGATGGTTATGACCGCGTCGGCACTGGCCAATCGGTGCTGCCCGTCAGCGGTGACCCCCAGTGGGGGGCCAGTCACGGGTCACTCCGTATGCGCGGCGCTGTTCGGGGTCCTCCAGCAGGGGAGGGGTGGCCACCAGCAACACCTTGAGGAATTCATTTTCATCGAACTCGATTTGCCACTCGATCTCCCCGAACTCATAGAACAGAATCGTTTCGTCGGCATCCTCGTCGATCCAGTAAGGCGGCCCGAGGATCGACAGCACCTCCACCTTGGTGGTTGCAGTGGTCAAGGAATGCAGGCGCCCGGCATAACGGATCCGTCCCGTGAATGCAGGCAATTCCGGTGCTTCGGGATCCCGCCAGTTGACGAGGATATAATCGACGGTTTCGCCTTCGGTACCGATCTCTACACTGCGTTCACAGGCGGTAGACACCACATCGAAATGCTCGAGATGGTCTCGTCGGCGGACATCGACGGAGTTGGAGCCGATGCCGATATCGTTGAAACGATGGCGGTCCAGATCCAGCACGTCCCCCTGAAAATCCGCCCCCCAGAGGCTCCCATCCACACTTCCGGACAGCAGTGGCAGGCTCGCTAATAGGGTGGTTGCCACTTACGGCCCTCCTTGGCCCCGGATGAGGCGAAGGGTCCGGGAGGGAAATCGCGGGACGGGTGCCCACCGCCTTTCCGGATGCTGCAGATGCCTCAATTCCGGTTGATCCGATAGATACCAGACACCTCATCAGTTTGCAATTGACCGCCGAAAGAATTCAACCGTTCCGCCGGGCAACACGTCAGGACCGTATCAACGGATGATCCGTTCACGGCGTCATCTCTTCCGGAGCAATATCCTTGACATGCTGGGCGAAGGTCCAGTGGTGTCCCTCCGGATCGACGGCCGCATAAATGCGGTCCCCCCAAAACGTCTCCTCCAGCGCCATGACAATGGTAGCGCCGGCGGCTGTTGCGCCAGCACAGTGAGCATCCACATCATCCACATACACATAAAGCCCCTGGCTCGCGGCTCCAGTGTCGATAGGGCTTCTTCCCCCCCGCTCGGGGTCGGCTTTTCCCATCATGACCACCCCGTCCTTTAAGGTCACCTCACCGTGCATGGGAAATCCGTCCGGACCGTTGACCACAAGGCGGGTATGGAGGCCAAAGGCAACGCTTACCCACTCCATGGCGGATGGAAGGTTGTTGTAGTACAGATAAGGGGGTATTCGCGGCATGTCCTTTGGCGGGTTTTGAATCATGGGTCTCGATTCCTTATATTGGAATTGTCGGGTCCATGCGGTCACGGCCAGTGCCATCGCCGGCCGGTTGTCGCCAGAGCACACTGAAAGGCCTTGCAGGGGCCTCCGAACCGATCACTGCTTCGGCAAAATCCATCACTCGCCCCCGAACAGGGGGCTTCATGCCAGTCCCCTGCCGAGGGCGACCGCCCGCCACAGATACCACATAAAGGCGGGCATTTCCCGGAGAATCATCAACAGTCTCCTGGGCGGACGAACAGAGGTTGCACAGGGACTCATCCTCACGGTCAGGCCAGCGGCCGAGAACGCCAGTTTGGCCCTTGGAGCATGAAACCGATCGGTCACTAAAATACCCGTTTGCCACCCCTCCCTGCTGAAGATATCTGCGCAATTCTCCGCATTCTCCCAGGTCGTCCGCGACCGGTTCTCAAGCCTCAAGGCATTGGAAGGCGCTCCCAAGCCCACCGCCAGACGTCTCATGACGTCAGCCTCGGCAGGGGCATTCCCATTTCCTCCCCCGGAAAGCAGCAACCGGGCACCCGCACCCGATTCGTATAAACGGCAGGCATGCGTCACCCGGGATACCATGAAGCGGCTCGGCCTTGCATCGGCCGTAACCGCTGCCCCAAGGACGATGATTGCGTCGGCCACGGTTTGCCCGGGAGCTTCGCGACTTTTTTCTCTTGGAAGCGTCATTGGTTGCTCCTTGGCCGGTCGATTCACCTATGGGTCCAGCCTACCGGGTTTGGATTGCCGAGGCAACCGTTACCGAAAGCCCAAATTGACTTTGCCAGCGCTCTGGCGTATCACCCGAATCGGACGAATCGACATGGAACGGGCCAAACAGTCCCAACTGGTGTTTCTTCATTCCATGAGCCATCCGAAGTCATCCCCCACTCCCCCTGTTCATGGCAGGCCCGATCGGCCGCCATTGTCACCGGTGCGCCTTCCCCTGAGGGCATACAGCGGAAAGGCGATGCATATTCTGTGGGAATATGTGCTGCGCCACGGGGAGCGGATCGACCGGTTTTTCGATGGCGTCGACCTCCCCCGAAACCGCCTGTTCGAAAAGGACGCGTGGCTTCCATACGACACCGCTTCGACGCTGTGGCGGAACACCCGGAAGTGCATTCCGAATTTCCAGATGGAAGACAGCTTTCAGATCGGCTTTTCCGCCATGACCGCGGAGGGTTTGGGCGCATTGAATCCCGTCATGCATCTGACACCCGTGATCGCTACCTTGAAACGTCTTCCCCGCCTATGGCGAACCTATTCCCGGATCGACCATCTGGAGGTAATCGACATCGGACCGGACCGTGCCGTTTTGTCGTATGTCATCGACGCCCCGTTCTGCACCGACCCCTTTTGCAACGCTACCCTGCCTCTGATTCGAGGCTTTTTGTCGGCCTTGACGACCCGCTGCGGCTTACCGCCCGCATCGGTCAGGGAACTCTGCAGCTGCGTGGACGTGTTCAAGCGATTTCAGTTGGAACTCGCCCATTTCGGCCATCGGATCAGCCAGGGAAATCGGAGCGTTTTCCTTGACGGGAAGCCAGCCGGGCGTTGGATCCGTATTGAAGACGAGGCCCCGGTGCCGGAGCCGGTCAAGAGGCGTTTCAAGGGCCTCCGCGCAGTTCTGTGGGAGCGGGAAATCGTCGACAAGGCGCCGAACGGCAGCAGGCTGATCCTCGCATCGAAAGGTGAGTTGTTCAATCTGCCTGCCGTTTTGTTGAGTATAGAGTGGGAAGATCCCACACCCATCCACCGCCTGAAAGGATTGATAACCTGCCTGCACAGACACCTCAATACCGTCGGTCGATCAAAAAACCACATGGTAAGGCGGTTGCA
>JASFIA010000353.1:0-3912 GCA_050122915.1 Desulfobacterales bacterium
GCCTTTGGCGCGACCCCTCGATTCCCGCGACACGCCGATACCGTTTGGTCGGACGACGGCTGTTAGAAATGGAGAACCGATGAAGGCGACAACCACTCCCCGTCTTCGATACGTCAATGAAATGGTGGGCCTGATGTTCATTTCGGCCATCGTCATTTTCATGGTTGCCGTCCTGGGCAGCGGACGAGTCCGGGAATGGCTTGATCCGGGGGAGCGCCTCAAGGTGATATTACCGGCGGACGGCCTTTTCGGGCTTTCGGAGGGAGCCGACGTCGAAATTCTGGGAACGAAGGCGGGCGAGGTGATACATATCGTTATCGACCCCGATGAACAGATGTTTGCCGAGGTACAGATTCAGAACGGCATGGAGCAGTTCGTTCGTCGGGATTCGACGGCCACTATCCGGAAACGCTATGGGGTCGCCGGGGCTGCGTACCTTGAGATCGACCGAGGAAAGGGGGAGCCCCTGGATTGGGACTACGCCGTTATCACGGCTATCGCCGACCGGGCGCCGACAGACACTCTGGCCGCCCTCATCGACGAGGTCCAGAAGCGGATCCTGCCGGTGATCGACGACTCCCACAAGGCCATCCGCGCCCTGGCAACCGTCGCCGACGGTCTAAAGGATCCGGAGGGGGATCTGAATGAAATGCTGAGCAACCTGAACGACATCACCGGCAGCATCGCCCGGGGCGAGGGGGCGGTCGGGCGCCTCATGACCCGGGAGGAACTGGCGGACAACCTGGAGACCATGCTTGCCGAACTCAATCAGATGGTTCAGCAGATCCAACCGATTCTGGATTCCCTCGGAGGGACGGCCCGAAACATTTCGGATCTATCCGGAAAGATCAGCTCCGAAGCCGATCAACTTCCGGAGTTGTCGGAAACGGTTCAACGATTGCTGACCTCCCTTAACGCCGTCGTGGAGGATCTTGGACGAACCGCACCCGAACTTCCACGTATTACCCGAAACATCAGCGATGCAACTGCGAACCTTCCGGTGCTGCTGGTCCAGACGCAACAAGTCTTGATCGACGTTCAACAGCTCTTGAGGCAGCTTCAATCCCATTGGCTGATCGGGGGTTCCTCAAGAAATGCGGCAATCCCTGCTGGACGAATCCCTCCGAAGGAGGTGAGGCCGTGATCTGGAAGCGTTCAGCATGTGCCCGGCGGGAAGCGCTCGCCTTTTCGATGGCAGCGTTTTTCCTCATGTCGACGGGGTGCGGATCGACGAGGGTCGCTCCCAGCCGCCATCCGACCGAACTCCGATACGAACAGGTGAGCCATTCCGCCAGATCGGCCTTTGACGGCGGCGGATACAGCGCGGCGGCATCCCTGTATCGTCAGGCGCTGGATCTGGCGTATATCCGCGATGACGTGAAGGCCATCGTCGACACCCAATACAATCTCGCCCTCAGCCTCCTAAAAAATGAGGAGTACCGGGAAGCCGCATCCTATTTGGAAGCGGCCGCGGCCGCAATGGATCGCGATCACCAGGGCTTGCCGGAGGATTTCATTCTGCTGGATGGGACGCTGAATTATCGACAGGGCTATCTTGAAACGGCCAGGACACGAATTGACTCCCTGCTTGCCGTGCCCGACGGACCCGCGCCGATGGTGCGGAGCCGGGCCCTGTATCTCAAGGGTAGAATCGCCTCCGACATGGGGAAAACGGAGGTTCTTCGACAGGTGATCGAAGACCTGGAACCACCGGCCGAGCCCTTCTCGGTTTCTGATACCTTGGAATTGAGGGGTCGTCTGGCCCTTGCCGAGGACCGCTTCGATGAGGCCGTCGCCCTGTTGGACCGGGCCGCAGATCTGCAACGCCAGGAATCGGAGTATGATGCCATGGCGGAAACCTTGGCCGCAGGGGCCGCCGCCTGCGAATCCGCAGGCAGGCCTCTGGAAGCAGCTCTCCACTACCTTCGCGCCGCTCGAAGCCGACAGCTGAGAGGCCTCCATGGACAAGTCAAAGAATGGCTGAATCGCGCAGCAGCCCTTGCGGATTCGGCCGGTGCCGAAGACGTTGGGCGGGAAGCGCGCCACCGACTAGAGGTCCTGCGACAACAAGAACAGCCTATATCGAGTAACGGCGTCCGCCCCTCGAACCGCCGGTCAGAGGAGTCGATCATGTGACGCTGCCGGCAACTCTCAAGAATCAAGCCTCAATCACTGGTGGCCCTTTTTCGGGCCGACCAGTGATCACGAACTACCCAAGGAAATGTCAATGATTTCAAAAATGCACCCGAAAGCCCCCATCCTCATTTTTCTCATTTGCCCTCTTTTTTTTACCGGCTGCACGGCGGCCCTGATCGGCGCCGGCGCCGGCGCCGGCGCCGGCGCTGTCGCCTATGTCCAGGGCAGCCTGACACGGATCTACGAAGAGGATTATCACCGGGTGGTTCGCGCCACGGAAAAGACGCTGATCGGCCTCCGGTTTCAAGTGGATAAGACGGTCTCCGACGAGCTAAAGACGACCATCGATGCCCGCAGAGGTGACGGTTCTCCGGTGACGGCCGAGGTGGTCCGCCTGGATCCCGGTAAAATCCAGGTCGGCATCCGATCCGGCGCCATCGGTATGCTGGACAAGGACGTGTCCCGCCAGATCCATGACGCCATAGGCCAGCGACTGGCTGAGCGGCCAATCCCAAATCCAGAGGAAGTCAAGCTTTCAGATCGATCGACGACGGCGGCCGAGGACCCATCTCCGGTGGTGGAAACGCCCGTTGACACACCCCCGGTTGCTGAATCGCCCCAGGCGCGGCCTGAGACTGTCTCAGAGGCCGCCGGCTCAGACAGCACGAGGCCCACCGCGAGGCCCACCACGAGGCCCACAGTGGAATGGACTGTTTTATTCCCCATGGATTCCAACAGCCTGTCTCCGGAAGCAGTCCGCCTTTTGGATCAAATAGCCGAAACACTTCTGGAGACACCTGAAAAGACGGTGATGGTCAACGGTTTTGCCGATTCGATCGGTGATGCCGACTATAATCGGATCATATCCGAAGGCAGGGCCAATACCGTCAAGGTCTATCTCATCGGCAAGGGAATAGGCCCAAACCGACTGAAAGTGGTGGGGCATGGGGAAACGGACTTTGTCGGGGACAATTCGACTGCCGAGGGGCGACGACTCAACCGACGCGTGGAACTGGTGCCCATTTCAAGCGAGATGGAGGATGCGGCGCCATAAAGCGCCGGCATATCCCCTCATCGGTCGCTGGGGCTCCATTAGGGCGGCGCCGACGGGTGATTCGACGACCGGGGGTCCCATTTGCCATGGGCGCGGAGCCTGTCGAAAAGCGCAACGGACGATTTGCCGCTATTGGCCGCCTCCGTCCTTCATTCCTTTGCCGGCTTCCAGATAGACTATCTGAGCGCCGGTTTCACTGGCGATCTGTTCCAGTTCTTTTTTCCGGATATGCTTGGAGTAAATTTTGACGTCACCGCCGGCAACGCCAACCACTCTGAACCTGGGTTTTTTTTCGCCTTTTTCTATTTTGCGCCGCTCTCGAACAAATACCTTGGATGCCATGACATGCTCCTTTGTTGACGACGGTTGAAGAAAGGCCGGCTTCCCAATACATAATCATATATAGATCCTTGAAGGATCTATGTCAATATTAACCATCCGCCTCGTTTCCGGTTTTGCGCCGGAATCGATGGCATGGGCATCCGCTTCGACGGCATAACCGATTGCCTTCTGGATGTCAGGGCATCATACAGTTTATTCCCGATAGAACCGATAAAAGGGTTGCCCTGGATACCGGCCCCAGATGAGGGCTCCACGAACCGTAACGCCGTTTTCCCGTGCCGGCGCAGCCATCCTATGCCCCCTCGAGCGGGCTGCTGTCATAAGGGTCTTCTGCATGCTCAATCGCATCTTTCCCGGTGGGATCAAAACGAGAAACAAAC
>JASFIA010000354.1:0-3907 GCA_050122915.1 Desulfobacterales bacterium
CACGACGCCGTCGTTCCACCGTTCCCGGGGGGCCTCAAGGTTTTTCACGGCGATAATGGAGTGGGCCTCGATGCCGTCTGATATGGGAATCGACGAGAAGGTCTGGACGAACTGGTGGCCGGGATCCATGTTGTCCGTGCTTTTCGGGATGTCTTCGATGGAGCGCGCGGCAGCGGACTCCGTAGACCTTTCGAAAACCTCGGTGATGGGGTCGATCAGCCGGAACGGCAGGGTGATCAGCCGGCTGGTCAGTTGGCCGATCCGACCGCCGGCCACGAAGCTGCCCCGATGCGGGGTGGCAATGAAGATCACGCGCTCGACAAAGGGCAGCGGCGTGTAGAACATGCTTCGGTGCAGGATTTCCCCGGCCTCGGGGGAAAGGCCCATCCTGTCGAAGGGGACTGGGAAAGCGCCGTCCCAGAACCGGCTGCCGCTGTCGATGGCGGTCATCCGCGCCAGCATCCCCCCCTGGCTGTGCCCGATCACCACCATCCGTTTCAGGGCCTCGTCGGTTCCGCCGGGATCGAGTTCGTCAACCACCCGGCGCAGGCTGCTGGTAAGGATGCCCCCGGAGTAGAGAATCGGGTTGCCCGTGTTGTAGGTGAAGAGCCAGAACTGGTAGCGGCTCCACAAGGCTCGGTCGTTTTGAAGCTCGTTCAGCATCTCGGCCCAGCGCGCCGGGCTGGATGCCGTACCGTGGATAAGAACCACCGGAATCCGCCCCGGCCGGTAAGGCTCCATCAAAAGGATGTTGTCCTTCTCCCACCCCGATTCGCCGAAAAGGTCGACCTCCCCCGACAACAGTCCGCGGATCTCGAACGCATAGGCCCGCGATCCCTCAAGACTGGATGCCAGAGCCGCCGACTGGCTGTATTCGATGGGAATCCTGCGGCCGTTCACCTCGATGTCGGTGTCTTCCTGGGGGGTGGACAGATGGAGCATTCCCGTCAGGTGTCCGGTGTCGAAGCCGCTTTGAAGATCGTCGAATCGGATGAAAGCCGTCACCGCCACCCGAAGACCTGGGGGCATCAGCGCATAAGAGGGTTTACGAGCGCCCGGAACGGGTGTCAGGGAGCCAACCAGAGACGCCCCGATACCGGGCCACTGATACCGGTTCCTGAGGCCTCTCACGTCGATCCGGGTGGCGTCCCGGAGGTCCCCTATGCGGTATGGCCCCAACTGAAACAGATCCCTGTCGGCCCCCAGGGTCAGATCGCCGAAAGGCAGGCGATACCAGCCCGGCCTCAGGGTCACCTCCCCGGTCTCCGGCGACGTAAACCCCCTGCCGATTCCCAGGTTGTAGAGGTCCACGGCCAACCGAAGGCGGGGATCGATGAGATATACGGCCCCATCTCCGTTGGCGGGGAAGAGGAAGGCATAGGCGTAGACCGCGGCGGCGCGGAAATAGGTCACATCCCCGCTGCGGGTGCCGTGGAGAAAGGAAAGCTCCGCCAGGGCAAAGTGCTGATCGGCCTTGGCCGCCGTCGGAAGGCCACGGTGGAGGGCGGCGATGACGGCTTCCGGCGCCGTATCGAAACGGTTCGCCAGTCCCGACCGGTTGAGGATCTGGGTGGTGGATGCGCTGAGGGTGCCCTTCGACAGGACGTTCGCCGCCAGTTTCCGGTTGGCCGTCTCAGGCTCCAGGCTCCGGACACCGACAGGGGTGGCGCAACCCGTCGCCCAAAAAAGAAGTGCGGAAAGAAGGATGAGAATGACCGCCCGGCAGGCATGAAACGACCGGTTCGTTGGCATAGGTGATTTCTTTTCAGTGAGAGAGAGGTTCCGTACCGCTCACGACGATCGGCAGCGGTCATGTTCCACTTTGATATATCCCGTCGGCAAATTCAAACCTAATCCATCTTCAGCGGCCCGGTCAATGAACCGGGAACAAAAACTTCACCGTAAAATTCACCGTCCACTCGGGGGTTATGTAGTCGTCCTTGAAGTTGTACTCGTAGGCGCCTGAAAACTGCACCGGCATGCCGCTGAGCGTCACGAGTTTGGCGAGCTTGAGTCCGAAGGGAATGGCCGTCCAGTCGTCCTCTTCCCAGTCGTAGAGGAAGTTCATTTCCGAGGTGCCGATCGACCACTGCCGCGGCAGGGAATAGCTGATGATGGGCTGAATGTTGCTGATGTTGACATCCTTGCGGTCCTTGTCGCCGTCCACGGTAAACAGATTCTGGTTGAAAACGCCCCAGAGCAGCTGCCGGCTCAGGGCCACGAAGCCGACGGCGGGGCCGAGTGCCCACTTTTCGGCCCCCAGCACGTCCTCGCTCGCTGTCGGGAGCAGGGCGACAGGACCAAACCCCCAGCGCCCCCAGGATCGGTTGAATACCAGAAGATCGAAGAGCACCAGGTCGCCCACGCCGCTCTCCCCCGCCGGGCTGTCGGTGATGATGGGAAACGTTGCCCGGGCGATGTGGTCGAGAGGGCCAGTGCTGAAAGGCACTGCCGAACGCAGAAGAATCGTGTTGCCGCTCTCGTCATCCAGATTGTGGTAACTGTCGGTGTAAATGTTCTGAATCTGAATGTTCATGAGGGAAGCCGTTGGGTCGTTGGCGGCCTGGTCCAGGGCCTGGCCGCCCGCACCCTCCGACTGGGACAGGGCCGGCAGGGGAACGGCCGCAAAGGCCACAAAGAGGATACCTGCGAAGACGATCACCCTTCGGAAATTCATTTCATCGATCTCCATTTCGATGTGAAGCTTGGTTTGTTGGGTCGCTATGATACCATTTTTCCCCGTGCAATGGGACGTGGCCGACCGGCAGTTCGAGCCCTGCGATACCGACGTCATTTGGGCCTGAATTGGGGAAGCAATCGCTTCGGGGAAATGCAGGAAAACGATTCTTCGACCCGAAACGCCACCACCGCCGTCAAGTTCCGGGCCTCCCTTTTCCGTTGACCACCGGTGAACGCTCCACGAGCCGACCCCTCCCCATCGACCTCTATATGGGGTCCCGTCACATCGTAATCCGGGTCACCGCTTCGAAGCTGATGATCGCACCGATGATCAAAATCGCAACGGCGCTGGCCGCGGGCATCCATCGCACCGCGCCCTGGAGCTTGGGGGCCTGCCCGATCACCCGGCCGCCTTTGACGAAGAGAAGCCCGACCGCGATGAGAACCCCTGCCAGCCCGGCGCTGAAGGCCGCCACCAGGACCATGCCGAACACCGTGCGGCCCAGGGACACCGCCGCCAGGAGCAGCACCAGGGCCGACGGGCAGGGCAAGATCCCGCCGGAGATGCCCAGGGCGAGGAGCGACCGCCAGGTGACCGGCGAGCCGTCCGCACCCGGGGGCATGTGGGAGTGGTCGTGGTGGGAGTGGTCGTGATCGTGGGCGCCGAATCCATGGGGATGACCGTGGCCGTCTTCGTGGCCGGGCGAATGATCGTGGTGGTGGTGATCTTCCCCGTCCCCGTGTCGATGGGCGGAGCGCGGGTGGTCGTGGTGGGAGTGCCCGAGATGGGAATGATCGTGATGGTGAACCGAACATCGGGTCAGGCCCCGGATCCGCGACACGGCCATCACGACCCCGATCCACACGATGACCAGCCCGGACACCAGGCTCAGCCAGGGATAGAGCTGCTCGGTCATAACGTACCGGGAGCCGAAAAGCGTGACGAGCCCCAGGGCGAAAATGGTCAGGGTGTGGGTGGTCGTGACCGTCAGGCCCAGGTACACCGCATGCCAGGGCGTGCTGCGGGCGCCCACCAGGTAGGCCGCCACGATGGCCTTGCCGTGTCCGGGGGTGAGTGCGTGCCCGGCTCCCCAGAAGGCGGAGCCCGCGAGGGCGGCGGCCACCATAGAGGCACTGATCTCTCCCCCGCGGACCAACGACAAGAGGTCTGCGCCACTCGGAAAGCCCACGCCGCGAATGGGGTTCCACCCCAGGCCCGTATAGGCCG
>JASFIA010000355.1:0-3900 GCA_050122915.1 Desulfobacterales bacterium
CAAGATGGCGTGAGAAATGACCGGGGTCGGCGTATAGCCTCCGCCCTGCTGAATCATGACTTCGACCCCATTGGCAGCCAACACCTCAAGGGTACTGAGAAAGCTGGGAGTGGACAGGGCGTGGGTGTCTTTGCCCAAGAACAACGGCCCATGAATGCCCGAGGCTTTTCGGAAGTCGCAGACCGCCTGCGCGCACGCAAGAACGTGCGCCTCGTTGAAACTGCCTGAAAAGGAAGACCCCCTGTGGCCTGATGTGCCGAACGAAACCCGCTGAGAGGGATCGTCGAGATCCGGATTCCTGCTGAAGTAGGCAGTAACTAGTTCGGGAATGTCCGTCAGAAGCTTGGGTGGCGCCGGTTTACCGGCCAGTTCGTGCAGTGGCATGACAAAAAGGGTCTCCTGGTGCGATCGGTCGGTTGTCGTTTGGTGCAAACTGGCCGTCTGCGGAACGGGTGTCCGGGTCGCAGCCGATCACCCTCCGTCGGTTTGGGGGAATGCTGCATTGCTGTATAGGTATTCCATTTTTTCTTTATGCTTCAACTCCTCGCTGGCAATCTTGGTCAGCATCTGGCGTGCCGAATCGCCTGCGTCGTAAAGTGCGGCCAACTCGTTGTAAAAGCGGTAGGATCTCAGTTCCCGGTGGGATGCAACGAGGAAGACATCTTCACTCTTCATATTCTCTCCAATTTCGGGTTCTTCAAGGTACTCGGCAATATTGTAGAGTACCGCCTCGGAGAGCCGCATCGCATCGGGGCCTTTGCCCTTCGATTTAAAATCCACGAGAAAGGCTTTATGTTTCTTCTCTTCGTCGGCGATCCAAAGAATGACATCCCGGGCGGATTTGTCCCTGACCTTTTCTGCCAGATCGCTGTAGAAAGCAAACGCATCCTCTTCTCGACCGATAGCAACGTCGATATATTCCGCCAATCGCTCATCCAGCATGGTGGATCCTCCCTTCGTGGCGACCTGATGGAAACCGTCTGTGGGCATTGACGGATCGATGATTCGGAAGGTCGGTCAGGTCGTTACCCGACGCACTTGGATCATAAGGAGATCCTCGGGGGTTTTCAACCGATTTTCTCCCTATAATTGGATCTGAGGGATCGATTCATTGACCCATCGGTGGTGCGGCAGTCTGCCAGACGCACCCTCCGAACCCGATGAGACCGACCATTGCGGCGCACAAACAGATTAAGAATCCAGGAGTCTTCGGACCGGGCAAGAGAGTAACCGGTAAACCCGCGGTGTGGACCGGGTCGAAAGCCCCCGGCGACGCACTGCTCATCGACGCTTCCGGCTGGCGGGCATGGGATAAACCACCGGCACCCCATTGGCGCCCGAGCGCTGAAACGGGCCACCAGTCTGTCTATTCGTCGATGAACGGTCTCGGGCCTTCCAAAATAGCCAATCGAGGACAAATGGACCCATCCAGCTCTGTTTTCTGCAACCGGAAGCCCCATCCTTTCCATGTCAGATTCCATTTTCAGGCCTCCCCCATGGTTTCTTCGACGTAGGTTCTGGCGTCATCCACCGAATCAAACTCGAGCCACCGGCGCCAAACGATTCTCTTTCCCATCGATCGTATCCATTCGACGGTCGTCGAGCCGTGGTACTCCAGCGTGTCCTTGAAACTGGCGCGGGTCTGGGTCATTGTCATCTGAGCCTCCCTGGTTTTGGATTGAAGGAAATCGATCCTGACAAGAAGGATGATACCAGAGCGATGTGACAGATACGGTCACATGACGGTTCTTTTCTTGTAAAAAAAAGACGGGCACAACAAGCGGATGTCGACCGAAGGAGGCAATATCGGCATTCAGCAGGTTGCCAGGGCCAGAAGGCTGGGGCAATATGACGGAAATGCCCTTTCCTTCCCCCTCACGTTAATGAAAAGGTGAGATTCATGCCCAGAGGCGAGCAGTTGGCGAGGCAGTGGCGGATCATCCAATCCCTGAGTGCGTCAAAGAGAGGAAAACGGGTTCGGGAGCTTTCCGAAAGTCTGGAATGCCACTCCAGAACCGTTTACCGTGATCTCGAGGCCCTTCAGCAGGCGGGGTTTCCGGTCTATACCGAGCGGGAAAGCGGCCGGTCCCGGTGGATACTCCTCGATCCGGCCGGCGATACGGTTCCGGTTCCCTTCCGTATTTCGGAATTGATCGCCCTGTATTTCGGGCGAGACATGATCCGGCCGCTGAAAGGAACGCCGTTTCACACCGCTATGGAAACCCTGTTTCAGAAGATCCGCGCCACGCTGCCGGAAGAGATGGCCAGCCACCTGGACCGGATGGCCGCCCAGATCGGTGCCGGCGTCAAACCCCACAAGGATTATTCCAGATTCAGCGAACTTATGGAGACAGTCGGCAAGGCTCTGATAGAACACAGGCACCTGGATATCCGCTACCATTCCATGGGAAGCGGAAAAGTCTCCATGCGTCGAATCGCCCCCTACCATCTGTGGTTTTTCGACAACACCTTCTACCTCATCGCCCACTGCCGGCAGCGAAACGACATGCGAACGTTTGCCATCGACCGGATGCGCGCCTGCCACCTGACCGATGAGAGGTTTGCGGTGCCGGACACCTTCGACCCGAAGGCCTATATGTCGGACAGCTTCGGCATCTTCAAGGGCAAACCGGTGACCGTTCGTGTGCGCTTTTCCCCCGCCGCAGCGGGCTACATTCGCGAGCGCACTTGGCACCACAGCCAGCGACTGGTCGAAACGGCTGACGGATCGCTTCTTTTCGAGGCGGACGTGGCCGACAGCGATGAAATCCGGACTTGGGTTCTCGGCTGGGGGGCCAATGCGGAGGTGCTGGCCCCGGACTCCCTGCGCGAAGCGGTCAAACGCCATGTCCGCGGCATGGCCGAGCGCTACGAATCAGACGGGTAACGCAGACAATCCGTTCGCTGCATGACGGTCGAACACATGAGGACGTCACGGGAGACGAACCGCTGCCAGGGAGGCCAAGGGAAATGGCGCACCGGGTGCGGCGGAAGGCTGCTCTTCGTAATGGATAATATGAAGGGATGAAAAAGCGCGCAGCAGTTCATTTGGTTTCAGCAGGTGGTCACGGTCGGTGATACTGTCGGAGAGACCTTCAGCAACGTCCAGGTAGCTTTGGAACACCAAGCACCCTCGGGGACGGAGCCCTATGATGATTCCCGGAAACAGCCGGCGGCATAAAAAACGGCTGTTGACGATGAGGTCGTAGGCGGCGGGCCTGATGTCGTAGCCGTCCAAATCCACACATACCCTGCGAATGCGTTCATTGGAGGCACCAAACATCCCCAACCCAACCTCGGAGATGTCCAGAGCGTCCACCACAAACCCCTGATCGGCGAGCCAGAGGCTGTTGCGGCCGCTGCCCGCTGCGATGTCGAGGGCTCTTTTGCCCGGAGCCAGCCGACCAAATCGAATCAAGAAAGGGTCCGGATGGGTCGGAGCACCGCCGTCCCTGTGCTTTTTATTCCATCGTCGTCGGTCTCGATCCATTGCCGCGCCATGTCGTTAAGAGCAAACGGGGGTCGCCAGCGTCAAGGGCGGACCGTTAGGATAAAACAAGCAAATGCCGCTCATGCCGGAAGATCAACCAAACCTGTAGATGTCGCGGAGCAGCGCGAGGGTGCTTGCATTGACACGGAGCCCTTTCATGTCATCGGGCGACACCCACCGGGCATCCTCGGCATCGTCACCTGGGCGGGGTTCGCCCCCTAAATAGTCGCCCTCCAGATCGATGATGACATAGTGGAATCGGACCCGTCCAGACCCCTCTCGGTCCACCGCATCGAATACATAGACCGGTTTTCCCGCACGAATGCGAACGCCGGTTTCCTCCATCACTTCCCGTTCGGCAGCCGACTGCAGGGTTTCTCCCAGTTCGACGCTCCCCCCCGGAATCGCCC
>JASFIA010000356.1:0-3899 GCA_050122915.1 Desulfobacterales bacterium
CCGCGAAACCGGGTCGCCCCGACATCCTCTTCGCGGGTGTGAGAGCCCATGACGATCAGATCGGCGCTGGATTTCCGTGCGGCTCTCAAGATTTCGGTGTGAGGCACGCCAACCTTGGCATCGATGTCTATCTTGCAGTTTTTTTCCATCAGTTTTGCATAGGTGTTCTTCATCTCTTCCACCACCCACTCCCTGTAGTCGCCGTTGGCGTTCTCGGCGGTCCCGGTTCGGGCATCGACGACGTAGGGGCTGTAACCTCTGGATGGGAACCCGTAGACATGGAAGACGTTCAGGGTGGAGTTGTACTTTTCCGCCAGATCAAAAGCCACGTTGGCGGCGGCATCACAGGTCGGAGATCCTGTCGTTGCGAATAAAATGTTTTCAAACATGGCTTACCTCCTTATCTCGCATTTCTGTGGAAGGTTCTGAAAGCTGAGTTCCCACGCAACACCATCGATGAACTCGAAGAGATTGATGACGGTATCAAACTCGAATACATCCACATGGTCTCCGAAGATGACGTGTCGAAGTCGACCGAGTCGAAGCGGCATATCGAGGAGAAACAAAAGACTGGTTGAGTGGATGCTGTGATCGGCTTCAGAGGTGACCCCTTTAAGGGAAGTGAAGATCTCCAAGCGTGGATCTCCGGGGAATCCGATCATCTCCACTGATTTTCGGAACTCTAGAAAGTCAAACCCATCCGTTGTGCAACCCCTGCCAGGACTGGTCCGGTATTGATCGAGAGTGGCTGGGAAAAAGGAGTTCAGGCGGGTGAGGTCCGGGTAGACCTCAAGAATGAGGAAAAAGCTTCTGAGGGTGACGTCGGAAGCCAATTCGATGCCATGGTTCAGGTATGGAAGCGGATCTCCGCAAATGGGAACGGCTTCTCTGGACAGACGACCGTCGGCGGATAGTTGGATGGTGTTCATATAACCTCTTCCAGTGTTGATCGGTTATCGAAGCGGTGATCTTCTTCTGGCAAAGAGAAAAGCAGAATGCGTGCCATCGATCTCCATCAAAGAAAAAAATAAAAAACCCAAACAATTCAATTTGTTATTGAGATGCTGGATGCCGCGGTCAGAGGGCTTCTGGCAGCCGATGTTGCGGGATGCAACAGTCTCACGGATGGCAGGTGCCACATGAAACATTATTAACATGTTGAAAAAAATGAAAATATATCTGTTGCAAAATGGTGTGGCGCCCGTTGCAACATGTTGCATCGTGTTCTGCAACAGGATGGATGACGTGCGGGGAGCCACAGGAATGAGGGGCTTGCCATAATCAGTCCATTTCGGGGGAGAGAGAACCAAGGGGCTGCGGCGCTATCCCTGGATGGCGAATTTTTTCATCTTCCGCCATAGAGTTGATCGGTCCATGTGAAGACGGCGGGCGGTGAGGCTTTTGTTCCATCCATTTTCCTCCAGGGCCTTCAGTATGCGCTGACGGTCATCATCCGGAGGTGTATCGCTGGGCCGTTTTGCCGTCTTCGCTTCTGCCGGGTAAAGGACTTCCTGATGAATGGATGTCGGGAGATGTTGGGTATCAATGGCCGAACCCCGGGAGACGATGAGGGCATATTCGAGGATATTTTCCAGTTCACGGATGTTGCCGGGGTAGTCATGGTTCAACAGGGTGGCCATGGCCTCCTTGCTGATCGCCTTGACGGAAGTGCCGTTGAGCAGACACAGTTTTTTCAGGATATGTTCGATCAACGCCGGAATATCCGCGCGACGCTCCTTGAGGGGCGGCAGATCGATCCGCATGACGTTCAGGCGGTAATAGAGATCCTCGCGAAATCGCTTTTCCGCTACCAGCTCCTTGAGCCCCCGGTTGGTGGCGGAAAGGATCCGGACGTCGACACGGCAGGGGCGTCGACCCCCCAGGGGATAGAATTCCCTGTCCTCCAGCACCCTCAGCAGTTTTGCCTGGAGCGCCAGCGGCATATCCCCGATTTCGTCCAGGAAAATGGTTCCACCGTCGGCCTCTTGAAATCGTCCCGGTTTGTCCCGCTCGGCGCCGGTGAAGGCCCCCTTGGTATAGCCGAACAGTTCCGACTCTAAAAGGTTGTCGGGCAGGGCCGCGCAATTGACCTTGACCAGTGGAGCATCGGCCCTGGGGCTGATGGTGTGAATGACCTTGGCCAGCAGATCTTTCCCGGCGCCGGTCGGCCCTTCGATGAGGACAGTGGTATCGGTTTCGGCGATGGCCGGCAGCATGTCGATGATGCGCTGCATCTTGGGATCCGTGCTGACCATATCGTGGAAGGTGCTCCGATCCTTCAACACATTTCGATACTGATAGACCAGAGACAGGTCGGTGAAAGTGGTGAGCATCCCCGCAGAGCTTCCGCCGCTGCCCCTAAGGGGGATGGTTTTGGCCCTAACCGGTATGGACTGTCCCTTGCGCGTGGTGATCTGCACTTCCTTGGCCTCGTTGGGGCGGGGATCGTCCTTGTCGATTTCTGCTGGCCGTGGTGAGCAGAAGTCCGGATGAAAGACCGAGCGGCAGGGCTTGCCCAGCAGCTCACGGCGGTTGAAGCCGGTAATGGCCTCGGCCATGGCGTTGAAAAAGGTGACGTGGCCTCCTCGGTCTGAGCTGAAAACGCCGATGTCGAGGAGATCCAGGATCTCCCGCATCTTTCTGCCCTCGTCGCCCAGCCGATCGACCAGCTCGGTAAACATGGAAACGTCCTGGAACACTTCGATACACGCCGATATCTCACCGGTGCGATCGAAGACGGGAGAGACCATTTTTGTGAAACTGCCGGTCGCGTCCGACATCGACGACGGCAGTGTTCTCGATAGAACGGGCTCACCGGATTGGATGGCCTGTTCGAACAGGCAGTCGCCATCGCACAGATAGGTTCCGAATACTTCCCGACATCGCCGGCCGATTGCTTCATTACGGCTGCACTCGGTCAGCATTTCAGCCGTTCGATTCAGGTTCAGCACCTCTCG
Source organism: Desulfobacterales bacterium (assembly GCA_050122915.1). Classification (GTDB taxonomy): domain Bacteria; phylum Desulfobacterota; class Desulfobacteria; order Desulfobacterales; family UBA5852; genus CALNZV01. The sequence goes on from JASFIA010000356.1 coordinate 2,958, forward strand.
ATCCGGAGACAGCACGACGACGCCGGCGGACAGAAAGTCGAAAAGCCCTGCCATTTGTTGATAGGATAGTTCAATTGAGCCCATGGTGCCCCCTTGTCGGCGGTCCTGGAATTAAAACCGTCGCCGCCAACTTTTCTTTCCCTTGGGGATCCTCATGATGAACGTCGATCCCACGCCGACCTCGGTTTCCACTTCGATGTGCCCTTTCAGATCGTCCACGATTTTTTTGGTCAGCATGAGGCCGATGCCGGTTCCCTCGCTGCCCTTGGTGCTGAAAAACCGCTTGAAGATGTTCTCCCGGACCTCTTCATTCATCCCGCTGCAATTGTCGATCACCCGATACTCCACCCCCCAGCCCTCGAGGCGCTCCACTTCGATGCGGATACGCCGTTCGCGGCAGTTCCCTCCGTCGTCGATGCAGGCATCCAGAGCATTGGTCACGAGGTTCATGAGGCATCGATGGATGGCCTCAGGATCGAGATAGATATGTGAAAGGGACGGATCTGTTTGGAGTGATATATCGATCCTGTTGTCTGCGGCACTGGAGGCCATGAGATCCACGACTTCCCGGGCCGGCAGGGAGGGATCGCCCATCTGGTAGCAGACGTGGCCCGGCTTGGCGTAGTCCAGAAGCGCAAGAGAGAGATGGGTGATCTTGTCCACGTTGCCCCGGACCATCTGCCAGCCGCGCTGGAGATACTCTTTGTTGTCCAGATCGATGCCTTTTTCCAGAACGTACATGCCGCCCTTCAGGCCACCGGCGATGTTCTTGATCGCGTGGGAGAGGCCTGCAATGGTTTGGCCGATGGCCGAGAGCCGCTCTGCGTCGATCAGTTTCCGGGTTTTCTCCTCGACAAGCTGCTCCAGATTTTCCGTGTAGCGCCTGAGTTCTCCACGCATGGCGATGCGGTCTTCCGCCCGCTTGAGTGATATCTCGAGGGC
>JASFIA010000357.1:0-3879 GCA_050122915.1 Desulfobacterales bacterium
ACGGGCGCGGTAATTATTCGCTCGGCATCAAGGAGCACATCATTTTCCCGGAGATCGACTATGATAAAATCGACAAGATCAAGGGGATGAACATAACCATCGTCACCACGGCCGGAACCGATGAGGAAGGACGTGAACTCCTCAAGATGATGGGAATGCCGTTTCGAAAATAAATCCCTGAGCGGGAAACTGGCAAGGAGGATCCATTGGCAAAAAAAGCACTCAAAATGAAGGCGATCCGAACGCCAAAATTCAAGGTCAGAGGGTACAACCGCTGCCCGGTTTGCGGCCGACCTCGGGCGTTTATGCGTAAATTCGGCATCTGCCGGATTTGTTTCCGAAATTTTGCCTCTGAAGGCAAACTTCCGGGCGTGATCAAATCGAGCTGGTAACCTTCCCATCGCATGATCGACAAGCGAATGTGATGATCTATCACCTCAAGGCGAGAAGTAAACGGAGATAAAAATGGCGATAAGCGATCCCATTGCCGATATGCTAACCCGAATTCGAAATGCCGGTAAGGCCAAATTTAGCAGTGTTGACATCCCAGCCTCAAAACTGAAATCAGAAATGGCCAGAGTCCTGAAAGATGAAGGGTATATAAAGAACTTCAAATTTGTTCAGGACGGAAAGCAGGGCGTGCTGAGGGTCTATCTTAAATACAGTCCTCCCCACAAACCGGTCATCTATAACCTTGAGCGGGTCAGCAAACCCAGCCGTCGTGTTTACGTGAAGAGCAAAGATCTAAAACCGGTCTTTAACGGGATGGGCATATCCATTCTCTCTACTTCAAAGGGAATCATGACCGACAAGACGGCAAAGAGAGAGAACGTCGGGGGAGAGATCCTCTGCAACGTTTGGTAATCAGGGGAGTCAGATATGTCTCGAGTGGGTAAAAAACCAATACCGATTCCTGATAAAGTGGTGATCACCTATGCAGACCGGTTGATCACTGTCAAAGGCGCCAAGGGAACCCTGTCACGAAAGATCGACGATAATGTGGATCTGGAAATAGACAAGAGTGAGATACGCGTGACCATTCCAAACAGCGACAAGCAAACCCGTGCTTTCCAGGGGCTCGTCAGGAGTCTCGTCAGCAATATGGTTGTCGGGGTCAGCAGTGGTTTCGAGAGAGTGCTGGAAATCAACGGGATCGGATACCGTGCGGAGGCCAAAGGCAAGGCCTTGACTCTCAATCTCGGGTATTCGAATCCCGTGGAATTTGCATTGCCGGAAGGTATCAGCGCCGAGGTCGAAAAAAACAACGTGATCAAACTCAGTGGAATCGACAAAGAAAAACTCGGCCAAACGGCCGCCGCCATCCGCCAATTGCGTCCTCCGGAACCGTACAAGGGCAAGGGGATCAAATACGCTGAAGAGCGCATCATGAGAAAAGCCGGTAAAACAGGAACCAAGTGACGTGTCACCATACTTCGGGTGGCCCCGCTGGATGGGCAGCCGATGTTACCTTTTTCATGACGAGGTCAGATCATGGGTCAAATGAATGCAAGAACTGAAGCCAGACTCAAACGGAAGCGCCGGATTCGGAAAAAGATTTTGGGCACACCGGAGCGCCCCCGTTTGACGATATTCCGAAGCGCACGGCACATTTATGCGCAGCTTATCGACGATACGAACGGTTCGACCATCGCATCGGCTTCAAGCCTCGACAAGTCCGTCAAAGAGGGACAGGCGTTCGACAGCAAGAAATCCCAAGCGGTGCAGATCGGTAAACTGGTTGCTGAGCGTGCCATCACCAAAGGGGTGAAAAAAGTGGTCTTCGACCGGAACGGTTACCTCTATCACGGGCGTGTGAAGGCGATTTCCGACGGTGCCCGCGAAGCCGGCCTCGAATTTTAGTCTGAATCAACAAGAGTAAGGAGGCAGTCCCTTGTTCAAGCAAGATGCAGGCGATAACCTGTTTATCGACAAGGTTGTTCATATCAATCGTGTGGCCAAAGTTGTCAAAGGCGGCCGCCGATTCAGTTTCAGCGCTATCGTCGTGGTCGGTGATGGAGAAGGATCCGTCGGGTTTGGCCTCGGAAAGGCCAGCGAGGTGCCAGAGGCCATACGCAAAGGGGTGGAAAAAGCCAAGAAGACCATGGCTCAGGTGCCCCTCGTGGACGGTACGATTCCTTACGAGGTCATTGGTCGTTTCGGAGCTGGCCGTGTTTTGCTGAAACCAGCTTCCAAAGGAACCGGTGTGATCGCCGGCGGCGCCGTCCGCGCAGTCCTTGAAGCTGCGGGCGTACAGAATATCCTGACCAAATGTCTTGGAACCAACAATCCCCATAACGTCGTCAAGGCCACGATTGAAGGGCTTCACCAGTTGGAAAGTCGCGAACAGGTGGCATTCAGGCGTGGGAAGAAACCCGAAGAGATTTAGGCGAAGGGGAACGGAGCGATGTCTGGGAAATTGAAAATCACCCTGGTGAGAAGCATGATCGGTCGACCCGAAAAGCACCGAAAAGTACTTCGCGGAATGGGATTGACCCGCATGCACAAGACCGTTGTGCTTGAGGATACTCCCGCCATTCGAGGAATGGTTAATGCCGTTACGCATATGGTCAAATCTGAGGAGATCGACGAATGAAACTGCACGAATTGTCCCCTGCGGCCGGTTCGAAGAAATCGCGCAACCGCGTGGGCCGAGGAGTTGGCTCAGGCAAGGGGAAAACCTGCGGCCGCGGTACGAAGGGGGTCAAATCCCGCTCCGGAGGTGGGGTTCGCCCTGGATACGAGGGTGGGCAGATGCCGATCCACAGACGTCTCCCAAAGCGTGGGTTTACCAATATTTTTAAAAAGAAGATCGTCGTACTGAATATAGCCGATTTGAAAGACTTCGAATCCGGAAGCGCTATTGACGAAACGATCCTTTTGAAGAGAGGATTGATCAAAGGGCGGTATGACGTTGTCAAGTTGCTCGGAAACGGTGATATTCGGCACCCCCTCACCGTTAAACTGAACGCAGTCAGTCGAAGTGCCAAGGAGAAAATTGAGGCTGCCGGTGGGACAGTCGAAATAATCTAAGGGGCGGTTCTATATGGTTGGCGGTGGATTTCAAAATATATTCAAGATTCCCGAACTCAAGCGAAGAGTGGTTTTCACTCTGGCTCTTCTCGTCGTTTATAGGATCGGGGTCAATGTCCCTGTGCCGGGAATCGATAGTACCGCTCTTGCCGAGATATTTAATCGTTTCAAGGGTGTGTTGGGCATTGTCGATCTCTTCTCGGGCGGAGCCCTGGAGCGGTTCTCCATTTTCGCCCTTGGAATCATGCCTTACATCAGTGCCTCGATTATTCTCCAACTGCTGACCGTCGTTATCCCTCATTTGGAGCAATTGTCAAAAGAGGGGGAGCAGGGAAGGAAAAAAATCACCCAGTACACCCGCTATGGGACGGTTGTCCTCAGCCTGATCCAAGGATTCGGGATCAGCTACGGTCTGGTGCAAGGTGGGGCAAACGCCATGCCTGCGGTCACCTTCATTCCCCTGACGGTGATCACACTGACCGCCGGTACGGCTTTTATCATGTGGCTGGGTGAACAGATCACCGAGCGGGGCATCGGTAACGGCATCTCCCTGATCATCTTTGCGGGTATCGTCGTTCGGCTGCCGGCTGCTATCGGGGCGACTGTGGAATTGATGCGCGCCGGCACTATGGGGATCTTCAAGGTGCTTATTTTGCTAGTGCTCATGGTTGCCGTCGTTGCGTTCATCATCTTCGTCGAACAGGGGCAGCGGCGAATACCGGTTCAATATGCCAAAAGGGTTGTCGGTCGGCGTATGTACGGCGGTCAAAGTACGCATCTGCCGCTGAAGATAAATACCTCCGGTGTTATTCCGCCCATTTTTGCTTCATCGATTATTATGTTTCCGGC
>JASFIA010000358.1:0-3879 GCA_050122915.1 Desulfobacterales bacterium
TGGATTTCGCCAAACGACCCACCGTGCGTCATCGGATTGCGTTTATCGAGGACTACGACATGCACATGGCTCGGCGGCTGACGCAAGGGGCCGACGTCTGGTTGAACACACCGCGCCGCCCGTTCGAAGCTTGCGGCACCTCCGGTATGAAAGCGGCCGTCAACGGCGTTCTCAATGTCAGCGTCCTCGACGGATGGTGGTGTGAGGGCTACGACGAGTCCTGCGGCTGGCGGATCGGCAACGGAGAGGAGTTCGAGGACAGCGAATATCAGGACAGGGTCGAATCCCAAGCCCTCTACAACGTTCTTGAAAACGATATCATTCCCGCCTTCTACGATAGGGAAAGCGGTGGTATCCCCAACCGGTGGCTTCGAATGATGATCGCTTCGATGAAGATGGCCATGTCCCGATTCAGCGCCCGCCGAATGGTGGGCGAGTACCACGAGCGGTTCTATGCCAAGGCCGCCGACCACTATCAAACCCTGGTGTCGGACCATGCGGCCGAGGCGGTTCGGCTGAGCCACCTCAGCGCCCGATTGGGAAATTTATGGAAGGACATCATGATCGATCCGCCGGCAAGGGACGGGGACGGCCCTCTGCGTGTAGGGGAAACCTTGGCCGTATCGGCCGTGGTCTTTCTGGGTGAGCTCAGACCGGATGAGGTGGAGGTGGAGCTGTGCTACGGACATCCTCGATCCGTTGACGAGTTGGATGTAGCGTATCGGGAAACCATGACCGTCAAGGAGCAGCGCTCCGACGGCGCCTACCTCTACACCTGTGGGTTCATCTGTCGGGCTGCAGGCCGCTACGGGTTTACCGCCAGGGTCACGCCGAAAGGAGACCGCTGGACCCGGTTGATGCCGGGACGGATCACCTGGGCCTGATGACATTCCAAGAGCAGGTCCGGGGCAGTGCGCCTGACGTGTCGACCGCCCAAATCACAGGACAAAGGACCTTGAGCCAATGACCCCAATGACCCGGAATCCCCGAGTGCTGGTCGTCACTCCGGAAGTCACGTATCTGCCCCCCAACATGGGCAACATGGCCAACTATCTGACGGCCAAAGCGGGGGGACTGGCGGATGTGTCGGCCGCATTGATCAGCGCCCTATTCGACCTGGGAGCCGACGTCCACGTGGCGGTTCCGGACTACCGGGAAATTTTTCACCATCAGCTGGCACCGGTCATCGGGAAAGAGCTCATGATGATCCGCAACAAGATGCCCGAAGACCGGGTTCATCTTGCCGAAGACCGGGCGTTTTTCTATTTAAACCGGGTCTATTCCAGCTACGGGGACGAAAATATAAAGATCGCCCTGGCATTTCAGAGGGAAGTGATCAACAACATCATCCCCCGGGTGAGGCCGGACCTTATCCACTGCAACGACTGGATGACCGGGCTCCTTCCCGCGGCGGCAAGAAAGCTTGGGATTCCCTGCCTCTTCACCGTCCACAACATCCATACGGTCAAGGCGACGTTGAATTTCATCGAAGACCGCGGCATCGACGCCGCCTATTTCTGGGACCACCTCTTCTACGAGCGCATGGCCGTCGAATACGAAGACTGCCGGGACAACAACCCGGTGGATTTCATTGTCAGCGGCATCTTCGCAGCCCATTTCGTCAACACCGTCAGCCCTTCCTTTTTACAGGAAATCGTGGATGGCAGGCATTCGTTCGTCGCTCCGGAGCTTCGCCAAGAACTGAGCAACAAAGCCCATTCCGGATGCGGTGTCGGTATTCTCAATGCGCCGGATCCATCCTTCAACCCGACCATCGACACGGATCTCGTCCAAAATTTCACCCCGGACGCCCACCCGGATGCCAAGCGAAACAACAAAATCCATCTGCAAAACACCCTGGGACTGACAGTCAATCCCGAGTCGCCCCTTTTTTTCTGGCCACACCGACTGGACCCCGTGCAGAAAGGCTGTCAGTTGCTGGCCGAGATCCTGTATTCGGTCGTATCCAGATACTGGGACCAGGAACTCCAAATCGTATTCGTCGCCAATGGCGATTATCAGCGCGTCTTCAGGGACATTACCGAATTTCACGGCCTTCATCGGCGGGTGGCCGTCTGCGATTTCGATGAACGGTTGGCCAGGCTGGCGTATGGTGCGGCAGACTTCATGCTGATGCCCTCCCGTTTCGAACCCTGCGGACTGCCCCAGATGATCGCTCCCATATACGGCGCCCTGCCCGTCGCCCACGACACAGGAGGCATTCACGACACCGTGACCCAGATCGATACCGAAAACGGTACCGGAAACGGGTTTCTATTCGTCCACTACGACAGCCAGGGCCTGATGTGGGCCATCGACCAAGCCATGGCTTTTTTTGGCCTGCCCGGTGACATTCGGGCCCGGGAGATCCGGCGCATCATGGTGGAGAGTGCGGACCGGTTCACTCACAGCGTGACGGCCCGGGAATACATGGTTTTGTATGAGCGCATGCTCGACCGGCCTCTGATCACCCCCTCATCCCCTTCACCCACTTCGAGGAGTGATGCCGATGACGGCCACTGACCCGGCGACTGTCAATCGTCTGGAGAACCTGCTGGCGCTCGACCCGTGGCTGTCCCCCTTCAGGACGGTCCTTGAGGAGCGGTTCAAAGTATTGGACACCGCCAGGAGACGGTTGACCCCCGATGGGCAATCCCTCTACGATATCGCGGATTCCCATTGCCGATTCGGACTCCACCCCATTCCCCAAGGGTGGGTGTTCCGTGAATGGGCGCCCAATGCCTCAGCAATCACCCTCGTCGGCTCCTTCAGCGGATGGGAGGAGCACCCCGAATTCCGTCTGCAGCCATCAGGTGACGACGGATACTGGGAAATATTCCTGCCCCCGGACGCCTTATCACACCGGGATCTGTATCGACTGAACGTCTACTGGGAAAACGGCTTCGGTCACCGGATACCCTCCCATGCCACCCGGGTGGTGCAGGATCCGGACACCCATATCTTCAATGCTCAGGTATGGGATCCGGCCCAGAAATACCAGTGGCGATACTGCCGCCCCCCCCGTCCACTGGAGCCTATCTTCATCTATGAGGCCCATGTGGGCATGGCTCAGGAGTCCGAAGGTGTCGGCACCTATCGGGCATTTGCCGACCGGATAGTCCCTCGCATTGCCGATACCGGGTATACCACCATCCAGCTGATGGCGGTTCAGGAACACCCCTACTATGGGTCTTTCGGATACCAGGTCTCCAGCTTTTTTGCAGCCTCCTCCCGATTCGGCACACAGGAAGACTTGAAATACCTCGTCGATACCGCCCATGGCGCCGGGCTGCGAATCGTCATGGACATCGTCCACTCCCATGCGGTCGCCAATGAAATCGAGGGTCTGAGCCGTTTCGACGGCACCGACTATCTTTACTTCCACAGCGGAGGGCGGGGGAGACATCCCGCCTGGGACTCCCGGTGTTTCGACTACGAAAAGCTGCCCGTGCTTCGATTCTTGCTGTCCAACTGCCGCTACTGGCTTGAAGAGTTTCGCTTCGACGGATTTCGCTTCGACGGTATTACCAGCATGCTCTATTGGGACCATGGTCTCGGCAAGGCGTTCACCTCTTACGACGACTACTTCGGAGACAACGTCGATACATCCGCTGTTGTCTATCTAACCCTGGCCAACGAGTTGATTCACGACGTCGATCCCGGGGCCGTTACCATTGCCGAGGACATCAGCGGACTCCCCGGACTCGCGCTGCCAGTCCGACAGGGTGGCGTCGGTTTTGACTACCGGTTTTCAATGGGCATTGCGGATCAGTGGATTCGGCTTACCAAGGACGTCCGAGACGAAGACTGGCCCATAGGATCCATCTGGCGTGAATTAACCAACCGACGCGCCGAGGAGCGCTCCATCAGTTATGCGGA
>JASFIA010000359.1:0-3879 GCA_050122915.1 Desulfobacterales bacterium
TCGGCCGGTTGATCGAGGTGGACCTGCCAGAATCGGACAGCTTTGAAATTAAGGGGAATCTGAAAGGATCGAAGGAGGCCCTCGCCTTTCGTAACGCCGTGGCCGCCGTCGGACAGGGCAGCCTGGTGGTCAAGGTGAACGGCGGCGTGGGCAACCTCATGGACTTATCCGGCGTGAATCTTTCCCTCGAGGCGACGGGCAGGACCCTGACCGACTTTGGGAATCTGGTCGACACCCGATTGCCCGATATGGGCCCCGTTCACCTGCAGGCGACGGTCGAGCCGTCTCCTGGGGCGTTGGATGTCCGGGACATTTCCGCCACCATCGACCAGAGCGATTTCAACGGTTGGGCCAAAATAGAGATGAAAAAGAGGCCGAAGATCACTGTCCGATTGACGTCGGCTCTGATCGATGTGACACCGCTGATGGGAGAAGTGAAAAAAGAAGAAGAGAAACCGGACAAGAAAACCACAACAAAAAAATCGTTATTTCTATCGGATCACCCCCTGCCGTTTGATCGGTTAACCGACCTGGACGCGGACGTCGAATTGAAGGCCAGGGGCATCCGCGCCCGTGACGCTGACATGGAGCTGGGTCATCTAACATTTCGAATCGAAAACGGGGAATTAAGCGTGGACAAGCTGGAGGCCACCTACAAGGAGACAAAGGTGGCTGCCGACCTGGATGTCGCTGCCGGGACCGGAGCGGTACCCGAAGTTGCCTTGAAATTCCTTGTTCAAGCGTTTGATATCGGCAGTTTCCTTGAAGAAATCCGGGGGGAGACTGAGGTGTCAGGTCAAGTGGATGTGGCGGGGGATCTCAAGAGCAGGGGGAGAAGCGGTAAAGGTCTCATGGCCGACCTAGACGGCACCCTGAGCGTCGTTTTCGGCAAGGGCGATTATCCCCGGGGCCTCGACCTGATCGCCGAAGACCTCTCCCAGCGGGTCGTCCCCTTCTGGGGGGGCGAGCGCAAACGGTCAGGGAGGCTCAACTGCGGTGTGATGCAGTTCACTATCCGGGAGGGGGTGGCAACGACCGACAGCTTCGTTTTCGATTCCGAGCGCAGCCTCATGACGGGTGGGGGAACCATCAATCTGGCCACGGAGAAGATCGATTTCCTCCTGGTGCCCCGACCGAAGAATCCCAGCCTGATGAGTCTGTCGACAAAGCTCCACGTCGGTGGAAGCATCATGGATCCGACGGTGTCGCCGGATCTCGCCTCGGCCGTGATCAAAGGGGCCAAGGCACTGAGCTTTTTTGCCCTGGGACCGGCGGGACTGCTGGCGCCCTTCGTCAACCTGGGTGCCGGCGATAAACATAGCTGCAATCTCAAAGATCTTCAGGCCAAGACTGAAGATCTTTTTCATAACCCGGTCGGAGAGCCCCAACCGGGGGGCAACCCTGCCCCGGCGGCCGCGGTAGAGGCCGGTGCCGGAAAGGATAGGGGGTATCGTTAGAGCCCCAGCATGGCATCGATCATCCCCGTGTTGTCCCGGGCCTCCGCCGAAGCCCCCTGCCAGACTTTCCTGCCGGATTCGAGGACAGCCACGTGGTCGGCCACCTCGAGCGCCCTCCGGGTGCTTTGTTCCACGAGAATAATGGTCAGACCCTGTTGCTTCAGCTCTTCGATAACCCGGTAGCAGGTGTCGATCATCTTGGGCATGAGTCCGAGGCTCAATTCGTCGATGAGCAGCAGTTTGGGCTGGCTCATCAGCGCCCTGCCGATGGCAAGCATCTGCTGCTCCCCTCCCGAAAGGGATCCGGCCCGCTGGTGGAGTCGTTCTCCCAGACGGGGGAACCGGTCGATGATCCGCTCGATGCCCGGTGCCGTATGGATGTTGTCACGACAGTAGCCGCCCACCACCAGGTTTTCTCTTACGGTGAGGCCACTGAAGAGCCGGCGGCCTTCGGGGACCAGTCCGATACCCGCCTTCACCCGCTGCATGGGTGTCCAGGCGGTGATGTCCACGTCGTCGTAGAGAACCCTCCCCCCATGAACGTCCACATGCCCTGCGATGCCCATGATGGTAGAGCTTTTCCCCGCTCCGTTGGCGCCCAGAAGGACCGTGATGCACCCGGTCTTGACATCCAGGTCCAGATCCTGAATCGCCGCCATCGGTCCGTATCCGCATCCGAACCCCTCAAGCTGAAGCATCTGCCGCCTCCTTGCCCACATAGGCGGCACGGACCGTGGCCGTCTGCATGACCGCTTGGGGGGCACCGTCTGCAATCTGCCGCCCGTTGTCGAGAACCAACAGCCGCCGGCCGATCCGCATCACTTCCCCCAGGTTGTGCTCGATCATCACCACCGTCAGCCCCTTGGCATTGATGCCCGCAACGGTGTCGGCCAGGCGGGCCGCCTCGACATGGTTCAGACCGGCCAGGGGCTCGTCCAGAAGAAGGACCCGAGGCTCGAGGGCCAGAGCCCGGGCCACTTCCAGCCGCTTCAATATGCCCAGTGGCTGACCCACCGTCGGCTGGTCGGCATGGTCTCCAATGCCCACCAGATCGAGATATTCCTTGGCCCGGGCGCGCTCCGCGCGTCGGTCCCAGGCCATCATGGCTCCGAGCACCCGTCGGATCCGGCGATATCCGGAGGCCAGAGTGACATTGTCCAGAAGGGTCATGGAGCGAAAGGGTCTGACCACCTGGTGGGTGAGGGACAGTCCGAGACGAATCCGGCGGTGGGTGGGAAGGCGGCTGATCTCCCTGCCGTCGAGGGTGATTCGGGCGCTCTGGGGCGTCACCATGCCGGTAATGGCCTTCAGGAGGGTGGTCTTGCCGGCGCCGTTGGGGCCGATCAGGCACAGGAATTCCCCCTCCGCCACCTGAAAGGAGACATCGGTCAGGGCGTGAACGCCGCCGAAATGCACCGTGACGCTCCCGACATCGAGCAATGGGCTCATGGGGCGTCTCCAGACCGGCCGGCTCGGCGACCGCACAGGCGGGCGAGGCCGGCCAGACCCTCCGGGGCAAATCGCATCACGGCGAACAGCAGGGCCCCGTAGACCAACAGCTTGTAGTCGCTGATGAAGCGGAAGAATTCGGGCATGAGGGTGAGCAGGGTCGTCCCGACCACGACACCGGCAACGCTCCCGATTCCGCCCACCGCCACCATCGACAGCACGCTGATGGAAGTGATGAAGCCGAAATCGTCCGGAACGATGAAATTGGTAAAGTAGCAGTAAAGCCCACCGGCGAGTCCGGCAAGTGCCGTGCCGAGGGCGAAGGCGGCCAATTTATAGGCCGCCACATCCACGGACAGTCCCCGGGCGGTGTCTTCGTCGTCGGCCACCGCCTCAAAGGCAAATCCCATCCAGGAGCGTCGGATGAAGAGGCTGAACCCGGCGGCCACTGCAGCCAGCGCTGTCACCATGACAAGATACCCTCCCTTGCCCAGGCCGAAGGAGGGAATGGAGCTGATCCCCAGTTCCCCCCCCAGAACACTTTCCTGCTGGCGTACGATACCTAGGAAGAGAAAGCCCACGCCCATGGTGGTGATGGCCAAAAAATCGTCCCGCACCCGAAGACTGGCAAGACCCACCACCATGCCCACCCCCCCCGCCAGGACCATGGCGGCGGCGAGGTTCAAGGGACCGGGAAGGCCTGCCTTGGCCATGAGGGCAGCGGTATAGGCGCCGATGCCGTAGAAGGCGGCGTGACCCAAACTGATTTGGCCGCAGTAGCCGGTGATGAGGTTGAGTCCCACGGCCAAAATGATGTTAATGCCCACCACCGTCGCCAGGGACAGTTCGTAGATGCCCATGGATTATCTCCTCCAGAACAGGCCCTGGGGACGGACCATCAAGACCGGAATCAGAACCGCGAAGGCGATGGCGTCCCGATCCAGGTAGTCCCCCATGTAAATGGTTCCAAAAG
>JASFIA010000360.1:0-3863 GCA_050122915.1 Desulfobacterales bacterium
ATATACTCCGAGCAGTGTTCACTTGAGGATCTGAAACAACTGCGACGCCGCTTGTACAGGGGCTTTTTCACAAAACGCCAAGCCTCGAGGATTTTCGCGAAAGCGTACCAAAGCGGTTTGTTGAAACTTTTTCTCGCCCAGGGGGTGGGTAACGCCTTTTATTTATCCCGTGCTCTTTGCAAGGCGTGGCGGACAGGTCACACTGAAGTCCCGTGTGCAGCGGTCACCGCGGGTGACCGGTAGGACCACGAGGTCTGATTGACACGGCATCTGGTATGGGTTATTTGCTAACAAATCTAACATGTTATTATTAAAGATGGTCGTAATGGCGTTCGTTTCGATCTGTTTTCGAGAATGCCGGCGTTAAGGGCGGTCCGATCGTGAAAACGCCATGGCTGCAGCTCTTGCCGTGAAGAATACCCCTGAGTCCAGGTTGAAAGGCCATCGACTACCTCGGCCGGATGTCTGCCTTTTTAAATCATGAGGCTGCTTCATGAAATGTTCTATCTGTCGGTTTGACAACCCGCCCTCGCAACATTTCTGCGGTCAGTGTGGATCGAAACTCGAAAATCGTTGCCCTGTTTGCAGCCACCCAACTCCCCCTTCCTATAAATTTTGCGGTCAATGCGGTGTAAGTCTGGAGGACACCTGCCGTACCAACCCTGGTGGCCTTTTGTGGGAGGAAAAACTCAAAAAGATACAGCGGTATCTACCCAAGGGCCTATCGGAAAAAATCATGGCCCAGAAGGATAAAATCGAAGGTGAACGCAAGCTGGTCACGGTGATGTTCTGTGATATGGCCGGCTTTACGAGCTTATCTGAAAAAATCGGTCCCGAAAACGCATACGGAATCATGGATCAGATTTACGAAATACTGATCAGCAAGGTTCATCATTACGAGGGAACCGTCAACGAGATGACGGGAGACGGCATTATGGCCCTTTTTGGCGCGCCGATTGCCTACGAGGATGCCCCCCAGCGGGCGATCCGCGCGTCCCTTTCCATCCATCGCGAGGTGACCCGATTCAACGATCGGATGCAACGAGAAAGGATTGAGGTAGGCCCCATCAAAATGCGCATCGGGATTCACACCGGTCCGGTCGTTGTGGGCGCCCTCGGCAATGACTTGCATGTCGAGTTCAAGGCGGTCGGCGACACGGTAAACCTGGCCTCTCGTATGGAAGGTTTGGCGCAGCCGGGATCGACCTTTGTCACCGAGGCCACCTATACCCTGACGGAAGGTCTGTTTCGCTATGAAGCCCTTGGGGAATTTAACATCAAGGGCAAAACAGAGAAGGTAAAAGCCTATCGGGTGATTGCGCCCAGTTCTCGCCGCACCCGTTTTGATGTCAATGCCGAGCGTGGGCTGACGCCTTTTGTTGGCCGTAAAAGCGAGCTGGAATTACTTCTTGACAGCTTTGAGCGCATCAAATCAGGGCGCGGTCAGGTCTTCTCGATTATCTCTGAGGCCGGTTTGGGCAAAACGCGGCTTTTATACGAGTTCCGGAAAGCGATCGCCAATGAAGATGTGATGCTCCTGGAAGGTAAATGCCTCTCTTTCAGCAAAGGTATTGCCTACTACCCTGTCATTGACATCCTTAAGTCTATTTTCAACATCAGTGATGATGACCCGGATTCGGAAATCAACACCAAATTAGCGGCAGGTCTGGAGTTCCTTGGCGTCGATGAACAGATGACCTTGCCCTATCTTCTGGAACTCTTTTCCGTCAAGGACAGCGGTCTGAACAGGCTCAACATGAGCCCTGATGCCTGCAATGAGCGCATCACCGAGGCCTTGCGCATGATATTGATCCGAGGAGCGCATTTGCGCCCTCTCGTGATCGCAATCGAAGATCTGCATTGGGTCGATCAGAGCTCAGCGGACATTTTTAAATATGTTCTTGAAAGCATTCCCGGCTCACGCATCCTGCTGATCTTCACCTATCGCCCTGAGTATCTGCCCCAGTGGGGGGTACGCTCCTATCACAACCAATTGACAATCAACCGCCTCTCCAACCGCCACGTGGTGGAAATGATGACACACCTGCTGGGGACTGCTCACTTCGACGCCCAAATCGAAGAACTCATTTTGGACAAGGCGGAAGGAGTCCCGTTTTTCATTGAAGAGTTCATCAACTCTCTAAAACACCTAAAAATTATTGCAAAAAACAGGCTCGCCTACAATCTCACTTCCCGTATCCATGAGGTGACCATCCCCACAACGATTCAGGACATCATCATGGCGCGAATCGATTCTCTGCCCCACGGGTCCAAAGAAATTCTGCAATTAGGGGCGGTCATCGAACGGGAGTTCAGCTATATCCTCATCAGAAAGATATCCGGGCTTTCCGAACAAGAATTATTTTCTTCGATCTCCATATTGAAAGATTCCGAATTGATTTACGAGCGCGGCATCTATCCCCGTACAACCTATGTATTCAAGCACGCACTGACGCGCGAAGTCGTCTATGAATCGATTCTTGCGAAGAAGCGAAAGACCTTGCATCAACAGGTGGGGCTGGCGATCGAAGATATCTATCAAGACGATTTGACTGCTGTCGTCAGTGTCCTGGCCGACCATTTCGATATCAGCGGCGATTATGAAAAAAGTGCCGAATATGCCCGTCTGGCGAGCAAGAAAGCCCAAAAGCGGGCGTCACTTAACGATGCCATCGGCTTTGCACGTCAACGGGTGGATGCATTGGAAAAGTTGGATCAAAACGAAGAGCGGAACAAGAAGATACTCGATGCCCGAACTTCGCTGGGCCTCTACACCTCCCAAACCGGCCGCCTGGGGGAGGCCAAAGATGCCATCAGCCCCATCATGGAGCTGGCGATTCAAGATGGAGACCAGAAACGACTCGCGCAGATTTACACCATTTTAGGAACCCACAGCTACATGTTCGAAGAAGGATTTGACCAGGCCTTTCAGTATTTGCATTCGGCCTTGGATCTGGCGGAAGAAGTCGACGAAATTATCGTGACGGTCTTGGCCAACTATTACCTGGGCATTGCATATACGTTCGATTGTCAGTTCGGCCGGGGTGTTGACCACATTCAAAGAGCCCAACAGATCAACGCGTCCTTCAACCATCTCTGGGGCATGTCGGTCATGCAAAGTCATCTGAGCCTACCCCTTTCCTACAACGGCCAGATCCGTCAAGCTATTCGACAAAGCGAAGAGGCCGTGCGCTTGGCCGAAGAGAGTGGCGATATATTCTCCAAGGCCATGGCTTACAGCCTGCATGGCATCTCCTGCTACCATATGGGGAAATTCCAGGATGCGATCGATCACCTTGTTCGGGGGGCCGATTTCGGTGATCGCATGAATTACTTTGCCTGGAATGCCGTATCTCAATTTTACCTGGGCGAGTCCCATTTTGAAGGTGGTCAATATCGCCAGGCGATAACCTACTATGAACAGGCGATCTGGTTTTTAAAGAAATCCAACTGGCTACCTTCTTTACTGAATTTGATCGAGATCGCGCTCACGCGCACCCGACTGTTCATCGGTGAGGAAGATACTTATTACAACAGCCGAGACCTTAATGCCGACACGAATCGCTTGAGAGTTGCCGAAGGTCAGCTGCATAGAAACATTGGAACCATATTGCTGCACGGCTCCGCCCGCAATCGTGAGGAATCTGAAAAATGGTTTCAACGGGCTATCGAACTGGACAAGCGCAATGGCACCATCATTGAGCTTGGAAAGGACTATCTGCTTTTATCGGCCTTTTTCACGCGCAAGGGTGATTCTCGTGAAGCCAGCCGCTTGGCAGAGGAGGCCCGATCCCTTTTTAGGGAGGCTGGGGCCCACCACTGGGTGACGCATTGCGACACCGGGCTACCTACCCTGGTTTGAG
>JASFIA010000361.1:0-3862 GCA_050122915.1 Desulfobacterales bacterium
GGGTTCCACCACGAGCAGTACGGTATCGATACTGTTGTCGATACCCCGGCCGAAGTGCTCCACACCGGCTTCCATGTCGACGATGGCCAACTGATTATTGTCCAGCACGAGTTTTCGCAAAAATTCGCGGCTCAAAACACCCATCGGACAAGCGCACCCTTCTAAAGATTGAAGAATCTTCCCGATGCTCACCAATCGCATCCCGTTTCTTGTGAGCACATGCCGGGAAGGGATGTCGTCGACGGATATCCGGCTTTGAGCCAGGATGTCGGTCTTTCGCATCTTCTCCGTCAGCTCCCGCCTGCCTCCGATCAGATCCATCAATGGGACCGGCGAACGCTGGAATCCCAGCATTCGAAACAGGCCGGAATTGGATTCGTCAGAGTCGATGACGACGACCCCAAGGCGCCGGGCCACCGCCTGGTTGGCCAGGAGGCTGACCACCGTACTCTTTCCGCTGCCGCCCTTTCCGCAAACCGATATTTTCATTTTACATCGCCCTTCCGCCGCCACCCATTCCCCGTCCTCTGCCCATCCCACGACCACACCCCCTTCCCCGGCCCATTCCCATGCCGGGTTGGTTATGTACGCTTGGTGCGGATGTCCGGGCCAGACTACCGGACGTATATTGCTGAACCGCCTGCCGCACGGTGCCAGCGACTCCGCTTATCAATAAAATGCCGGCTGCCTCGATCACTTTGAGTGCGTTCGGTCCGCAATTGCCCGTGAGTACTGCTGTCACCCCCTTTTCCGCCATTTGCTGGGCGGCCTGAATGCCCGCACCGCCGCTTTGAGAGACATTCGGATTGGGAAGGGCGTCAAACTCCAGAGTGTCCGGATCAATGATTAAAAAATAAGGGCACCGTCCAAAACGGCCGTCAAGGGTATCGTCAAGTGTCGGCCCTGTTGATGAAACGGCTATTTTCATGACTTGCCTCCTTTGCTACATGCTGTTTTGCGCTTACCTGTATGACTAGAGACGGCTGCCCCCCGAGGGTTTCAGATCCCTCGATCTTGCCGGTCAGCGGCCGTCTTTACCTGGCCTTTGGAGCGAGTGTCGGCCGTCAGCAGAGCCGATGCCCAAATGATCGTCTTTCTTGCCGCCGCCTGTATTGCATCTTGGTTTACCGACATCCCCGCCTCTTTTGCCTAAGGTTGGAAGCAGCGGTATCCGCGGTTTTGTTGGTCGCAGTGTAATACAAGACGCCATTCCTGTGTTCCGCCCGGATTTGGTTGTTTCTCAGCAGTTTTCCCAGGGTTTTTGCGACTTCGTTGATATGCATACCGAACACAATCGCAATTTGTTTGGATGTGCAGGGCCGACGATGCAGCATGGCAAGAATGGAATCCTGGTTAACCTGCAGCGGCTCAGAGCTTCCCCTGAACTCGGCGATGACTTCCGCTGGGGGCTCGAACAGGTCGGTGAACTGCGCCAGTTGATCTGGGGACAACGCTGCCGCAAAATCCTCCGCCGGAGGCCGAACAGCAGTATTCAGCTGAATGCGGTCCGGAGCGATTTCCCTTGCCACCGTCGCGATTCTCCGGACATCAGAGGGCATTGAATTCATTCCTCCAACCAGAAAAATCTCCATCCAGAGCCGGCCTTCGAATTGAGCGCGAAAGGTTTTCTGGCCTTCAACGAGTTGATCGAACGACAGTTTTGGATGGGGGCGGTTGACCCGCCTGAAAGAGGTTTGATCCCATGCACTCAGTGAAACCTTGACAATGTCGGCATGCATTGCCGCTTCGCGCACCTCCGGAATGCAAAGCATCGTGCCGTTGGTTAACAGCACTGTGGGGATGGTGCTATGGGTATGGATAAACCCAAGTACTTCTCCGAAATGGGAATGGAGTGTTGGTTCCCCGGAGCCGGAAAGGGTTATGACGTCCGCCACGCCGTCAGTTTTGAGCCACCTTCCCATTTCAGCCATGACCGCGCTCGCAGGCACATATGCTTCCCGGGTCACCGTCTTCTTCACCGTCCGTCCCAACTGGCAGAAAACGCAGTCCAGGCTGCACGTCTTATAGGGTGTCAGGTCTACCCCCAAAGAGCGGCCGAATCGTCGGGAAGGCACCGGTCCGAAAAGGTAGTGATAGTCATTGTCCATGGCCGTTGGCATCACTTGTGCTGCAGGCATACTTCCGCCTTCAATTGGAAAAAGCGTCCATGCTTCCGTCTTGGTCCGTCCATATGGATGATCCCCAGTGCCTCGGTTAGGCGGCCATGCCGAAGACGGTCTGGTTGCCACACACATCTGCTGACCAAAAGGGAAACAGTGCCCATCGACGCAGAGGAGAAAGGCCGAGCCGAAAAGAGAACCCGCCCTTCCCCTCAGATGACAGTCCTTACGGTGTCTGCGTCCCTCTGCTTTCGGCCTCGATCTCTGAGAGCCGATGCCGGACAGAGTCCAACTCAGATTGCAACGCTTTCGCCCTGCGATTCAGTTTTTGCTGTTCCAGTTCCAGATCCTGCTTCGGGTCGTATACCGCGTTCCCATCAGGCGCACCGTAGCCACCAAAACGCGCCCAGTCCGGCCGGTCTGTGGCGCGGAACCTGTTTCGCCAACCTCGGCCGACGTCAAAACCCGATCTCCGCCCCCCCCTTCCTCTGCCGAAGCCAGCGCCAACCATGCGTCCGGGCCCAGGGTGCGCGAAGCCGGGTATATCAGACCCGGCGCAATATCCGACTGCTCTTCCGGTCATCGAACCCGTACCCATGGGTCCGGTTCCGTCTCCTCTCGGCATGACTGTACCTCCTGTTTTCTATTGTCGTGTCATGTGCTGCATGCAAGGTGTCCCCTCTTCATGAGGTCCCTTGCGGTCGTATTGGGGGCACACACAGTAGCCGGTCATCTCCGCGGGGGTGAATTTGCCCATGCTGTGCGGCCCCTGTCCGTCGCGGCCTTGACCCTGTTCACCGCGGGGTCCCGTTCCACCGCGATGTCTTCCACCCATAATTAATTCTTCCTGGTTAACGTTATTCAAAAGCCGGAGCCGGAGCCGTATCCAAGGACTTCAAGGAACTGGAAAGGGCCCCGAAAACAAGGACATCGATACCCCGCTTGACCCATCGAATCGCTTTTTGCGACGGCATGTCGTCCGGCAGCGCTTCATGATTCTCGCCGATGATCTGTCCTGGACTGGTTTCCACACCAACGATCTTCTGGGCCAATCAAAGGCCTGGCCATTTCGGTCGATACTGGCTGCAACTACCGTTTTCATCATTCAGCCCCTCTGGTCTTATTTCCATAACCAGAGATAAGCATTCGTCGTGCCAAAAGAGCTACAATGCAAAGAACTTCTCTCAACCCATTGTAATTAATATTTAATTAGAAATATTACGATGATAAAAAATGACCATAGAGTCGCAATGACACGACGTTTTGCTGAAGACATAGTCGCATATTGGCTACCCTTGGTTGGTGATGCCGTGCACGGTCGACTTTCCTTTGAAGGGGGGGACTCAACTCCTTGATCTTTCCGAACAGCGTGCGGTTGAGATCGCCAATGCCTTTTGCCTCAGCCAGGCGGTTGCACGCGGTTCTTCGATGCCTCTGCGGGTGGCCTGGAAGAGGATTCCCTGGATGGTTTTTTATTGCGGGGAGACATTAGAAGGACGGTGATGAAATGGGTGGGTGCAGTGGATTGTTTTACTCGGAGTTCGAGGCAATCGATAGATTCTATTCGTTAAAACGAATCAACCCTCGGAAGAAACCTCTGCTATCGGTGGTATTTCAATGAATTTATCATTAGATTTACACGTATTTTTTACAGCTGGTTGGCATCCCTTTCGACCCAAACGACCCAGGAATCCGATTCTTTCTAAACCAAGCGGTCCCCCATAGAGGATGAACGGGACAGA
>JASFIA010000362.1:0-3854 GCA_050122915.1 Desulfobacterales bacterium
GAGAGTGCCTGAATACCGGAAAAGACCGCTGATCACCACCCGTTTCAACAGTGCCGTCGATCGTGTGACACCCGTTCAGACAGCTAAAATGGGCGATATGGCCGTCGTCAACATCGAGCTTCGTGAGAGCGTGGATTACAAAGTCGTCAAAGAGGGTAACTTCATTAAAGTGAGCTTTGCCGCCTCCGCCATTCCCCCTAAGCCCTTGGAGCAGACGAAACGTCCGGTCTGGCAGCAGATCCTCGAAGGAGAAACCGTCTCTGGCCAGGAAGAAATCACCGTCACCACCGATGCGGGGGGCACAGAACCGGCGAAGGTATCCGAAACAATCGAAGTCAGGAAAGTGGATCCGCAAACCGGTGAGGTATACGTTGAAAAGCAGGACACCCTGATTTCGGACGCGTTCGATTTACAGCAGCAAGTTAGAACTAGAACCGACGAGATGACCGGCGAGGAAATCCCTGTCGACATCTATCAGACCCAGCTTTTGAAGCGGTACACTGGGGAGAAGATCGCCCTCAATTTCTACGAGACCGATATCAAGAACGTGTTCCGGATTTTAGGCGAAGTCAGCCAGCAAAACTTTGCCATCGACAAGGACGTGACCGGCCGCGTCACCCTGAATTTTGAAAAACCGGTGCCGTGGGACCAGGTGCTGGATTTGGTCCTCAAGATGAACGGACTTGGACAGACCCTGGAAGGCGACATCATCCGCATCGCCACCCAGGAGACCCTGGCGCAGGAAGAGGCTGCGAGGCGGAAGAAACTGGCAGAAAAACAGGCCAGGGAGGATCAGGAGGACCTGGTTACCATTTTCCTCAGAATGAGCTACATCGATGCCGAGGAGACCGCCCGGGATCATCTGGTCGGCAATCCAGAGGATCCCAAGGGGAAATGGGTCTCCAAGTTCAACCCGGATCGCGGAAAAGTGTCGGTGGATCCCAAGCAGAACATGATCGTCGTCACCGACATACCCAGATCCATCAAGCGAGCCAAGGAGATCGTGACCAAGCTGGACAAGGTAACCCCCCAGGTACTGATCGAGGCGAGAATTGTGGAAACCACGACGGAATTTACCCAAGAACTCGGATTCGATTGGGGTCAGGTCAGCATTGGCCAGTTTGATCTTGGGGACTGGGGCAGTATTACCGGCATCGACCTGGTCACCAATA
Source organism: Desulfobacterales bacterium (assembly GCA_050122915.1). Lineage (GTDB taxonomy): Bacteria > Desulfobacterota > Desulfobacteria > Desulfobacterales > UBA5852 > CALNZV01. Next base: position 1,173 of record JASFIA010000362.1, read on the forward strand.
ACAGCATCAACTCGACCCCCACGGGCTCTCTCAGTTTCGGATTCAGCAAACTCACGGGCACCTCTTTTGATATCGTGGATGCGACGCTGGAGGTATTCGAGCGCCAAGGACAGACAAAAACCATCTCGTCGCCAAAAGTCCTGACCCTCGACGGTAAGGAAGCGACCATTTCGCAGGGTTTTGAAATCCCATACGAAGAGAGGGATTCCGCCGGCGGATCGTCCATTGCCTTCAAAGATGCCTTGCTTGAACTCAAAATCAAACCCCAGGTGACGCCGGATGATCGGATCTCCCTGTTTTTGCAGCTGACCCGAAACGACGTGCTTGATATCACCAGGGAAAACCCCCCGCTGACCACAAACTATGTGGAGACCGAACTGCTGATCGAAGACGGAGAAACCATCGTCATTGGCGGCATCATTACAGCCGCTTTAGATGAAGGCGAAGAGGGGATTCCAGGCCTGATGCATATTCCCATGCTGGGCTACCTGTTCAAGGTGGAATCGAAGCGAGATCAGCAAACGGAGTTGCTCATTTTCCTGACGCCCAAGGTGGTAAAGCTCGACCAAAAGGAGATCTTTTAGGATCAATCGCTGTTGAATAGAATAAAAAAAGCCCTCCTTCGGGAGGGCTTTTTACGGTTTATGGGTACGGCGGGTGCGGGTGCCCAGGGCTGTGTCTGGCCACCCCCCTGTCGGCCCCTGAAAGAGAGCCGTCTTTCTTCGGTCCGGAAAGGCGCTTATGCATAGTCTATCGGATATGGAACCCGCGACGGATCAACCGCATTTGGTAAACCCGCAAAAATGGCATGTCATGCAGCCCTCTTCGAAGCTGATGGTCTGGGAGCATTCAGGGCACTTTTCACCCATCAGGCTGTTTTCTGAATGATGCCGATTGGACTTGGCGTATCGTTTTTCAAGAACCCGGGCAATGCCGTCGGGGATGGAAAGCACCAGTCCGCCTTCCTGAAAAACAGGGTATTCACCGCCAATCCCCTTGAGTTGTTTGATTATCTGGTCTGCCGTCACACCAGATCGAAGGGCCAGAGAGACAAGGCGACCAATGGCTTCGGTTTTTGCGGTAGTTGATCGACCCGACTTGCCGATGGTGGCGAATACCTCAAAAGGGCGCCCTTCGTATTCGGTGACGGTCACATAGAGAACCCCGTATCCCGTCTTTACCTTGGTCGTAAATCCCTCCAAGGTTTCCGGCCGGTCTTTAACGGCACTGAGAAAGCCGGATTTGGGGTCTTCCTTCCTCGTAAATGAGAGCACTTGGTTTTCCTTACTCCCATCCCGGTAGATCGTAACCCCTTTACAGCCGAGGCCGTAGGCCAGATCATAGACTTTTCGTACATCCTCTACCGAGGCATCCCCAGGCAGGTTGACGGTTTTGGAAACCGCATTGTCAGTATACTTCTGAAATGCGGCCTGCATCCGAATATGCCATTCGGGTGATACATCATGGGCGGTAACGAACACACGGCGAACCTCCGGTGGAATCGAGGGCATTCCACTGAGAGAACCGTGTTGGGCAATTTCGCTCATCACGGTTTCGCTGTAGAAGCCGTGCTGGTGGGCGGCTGCTTCGAAGTAGGGATTCACCTCAAACAAACGGTCGTTGTCCATGACGGTTCTGACAAAGCTCAACGCGAAGAGCGGCTCGATTCCGCTGGAGCATCCGGCGATGATGCTCAGGGTGCCTGTGGGCGCGATCGTCGTGGTGGTTGCATTGCGAAACCGGCAGTTTTTTTTGTTCTTGTATACGCTTTTTTCGAAATTGCCGAATACCCCTCTGGTTTCAGCCAGTTTGGCGGAGGCATTCCTGGCTTCGTCTCGGAAAAACCGCATGATTTTTTCGGCAGCGGCGATGGCATCTTCGGAGTTGTAGGGAATGCCAAGTTGGAAGAGCATGTCGGCAAATCCCATTATCCCGAGACCCACTTTTCGATTTCCTTTGACCATCTCGTCAATTTCCGCCAAAGGGTAGCGGGACATGTCGATGGTGTTGTCCAGAAAACGAATGGACAGATGAATGGTGTCCCGCAATCCATCCCAATCGATGCAGGGTTCGCCTTTGTCCATCACGACGAATTTGGCAAGATTGACGGATCCGAGATTGCACGCCTCCATGGGCAGAAGCGGCTGTTCACCGCATGGATTGGTGCTTTCGATTTCGCCGATTTCTGGCGTTGGATTGTCACGATTCAGGCGGTCTAAAAACACGATGCCAGGGTCACCGTTCTTCCATGCTTGGGTGACCAGATCGTTGTATATTTTGCGAGCATCCAGTGAGCCGGTGACAGACTGATCCCTTGGATCGATGAGATCGTAGGCCTCTTGTTCTGCGACGGCTTTCATAAATGCGTCGGTGATACCGACTGAAATGTTGAAGTTGTTGAGAGAGCCGGTGTCATTCTTACAGTGGATGAACTCTTCGATATCCGGATGATCGACCCGCAGAATCCCCATGTTTGCGCCCCGGCGGGTGCCGCCCTGCTTGACTTGCTCCGTGGCCGTATTGAAAATCTTCATAAACGACACAGGGCCCGATGCAACGCCGCCGGTGGTTCCGACTCGGCTCTCTTTTGGGCGAAGCCTTGAAAATGAAAAACCGGTTCCTCCCCCGGATTTGTGAATTAACGCGGCATTTCTGAGGGTATCGAAGATGCCTTCCATGCTG
>JASFIA010000363.1:0-3846 GCA_050122915.1 Desulfobacterales bacterium
TGGGCCGCCGCTTTCTTGATGGCCTCCGCTTTTTCGGCGGCGGCCTTTTCGGCGGCGGCCTTTTCGGCGGCGGCCTTTTCGGCAGCGGCCTTTTCGGCGGCGGCCTTTTCGGCGGCGGCCTTTTCGGCGGCGGCCTTTTCGGCGGCGGCCTTTTCGGCAGCGGCCTTTTCAGCGGCGGCCTTTTCAGCGGCGGCCTTTTCGGCGGCAGCCTTGATGTCCTTGTAATCGAATTTGGCCATCAACAGGGCTTTGCCCCGTTTGGTGTCTTCATCGTTCATGCCGGCGAAAAACGAGGGGGCGTCAAATGCCTTTTGAGATATCTGGGTCTTGGGAGGTGCCCAGGCCGGCGGCTGTTCACCCATCTCAAATTTTCTGCTCAGCAGCTCTTTTGTCGAGGGAGGTTTCATTGGGGTCTTCTTTTTCGTTGGTGGTTGGGAGGATGTGCTTTTTGCAGCAGGGGTTTTTACCGATTTTGCGGCAACTTTCGGCGCCGCTTTCTTGGAGGCGCTTTTCTTTGGGGCCGCTGCCTTCGCGGTTTTGGATGTTTTGGCGGCGGTTGCCTTTTGGGCGGCTTTTTTCTTCGCAGCGGCTTTTTTCTTGGTCACCTTTTTTGCTGGTGAGGTCTTTTTTCCCGATGTCGACTGAATCAAGCTTTTTTTACCCATAAGTGCCCCTTTTACGGTTTTATGGTCGCGTGTGGTCAATGCACCTACCTGAATTCGAGATAATAACGGATGTGCGGTCGGCGATGCAATAATTAATTTTGTGCTTGCGACACGACCGGCCTTTCACCGATGGCGCAATACGACGAAGAACGCCTATCTATGGGAGGCAGCGCTATGGGATCGCCCCGGAAAGGCTCATCCGATGCTGCTTTCCCCTAGTCGCGGCTTTCTACAGGTGTGACTGCAGCATTTTTCTTCTCTCTCCGTCGCCATCCGCGATTGGGGCTGTCGCCCCTGAATCGCCTCCCGATTCGAACCGGGAATAAAGCGCTTGCAACGGGACGGCGAAACGGGCTTGCTCGCAACCGGAGCAGTCGATAACCGGTAGCGGATCGATGTGGGTTCAAAAGGGCCAGATCCAGGGAATCAGCCACATGCCGAGGACGATGACAAGAAGATTGAGGGGAATGCCTAGCTTGAGGTAATCGGTAAACCGGTAGCTGCCGGGCCCGTAGACCATGAGATTGGTCTGGTAGCCGATGGGAGAGGCAAAACAGGCGCTGGCGCCGAAACAGACCGCGATGATGAAGGGCTTTGGGTTTACCCCAAGGGACAAGGCCGTGGAGATGGCCACCGGGAGTAGAAGCACTGCCGTCGCATTGTTGCTTAGAATCAAGGTTCCCACGCTCGTCAAGAGCAGGAATCCCCCCAACACCACCTGAGGGGACGCCCCGTAAAACCAGCTGAGAAACGCGTCGGCGTAAAGGCCTGTTGCACCGGTTTTTTCCATGGCTGCCCCCAGGGCGATGGTCCCTACGATCAGCATCAACACGTCCGCCCTGAGTTCCCGATAGGCGGATCGAAGCTCCAGGCAGCCCGTCAGAATCATGGCCAGAACCCCGGCCAGGGCGCTGACCATGATGTCCGCCATCCCTGTCGTTGCGGCGACGATCACCCCCGAGAAAATCAGCAGCGCCCTCCCTGCCAGGCGTTTGTGGACGATATCGTGGTGGATATCCTCTATAATGATGACATCCCGGCTTGCCCTCATCTGGTTGATTTTCTCCCGGGGGCAGCGGACGAGAATGATATCGCCGATTCGAAGCCTGACCTGGCGCAGGTTGTTATCGCCGTAATGGTGCTCTCGGCTTTTGATGGCGAGGATCTGGACGTCGGGGTCTCCCTGCAGGCGGCTATCCATCAGCCTGATGCCCAGAAGAGCCGATTGGGGGGGCAGCACCAGTTCGGCGATGAGAGATTCGGCATCGCCAGTGCCGAAATCCGCACCGTCGGATTCATGGGGCAGTTCCGCCAGACCGCTGCTCAGTATGGCTACAAGATCGCTTGCGGACCCTTTGACAAGCAGCAGATCGCCTGATTTCATGATCACGTTTTCGTCGTCGGCATAACGGATGAGGGGGCCCCGGACAATTTCAAAAAGAGACATGGATGGAAACTTCTCACGGAACCATTCCGGCGCCTGGCCATCCATCTGGCTGTCTGCGGTGATGAGAAGTTCGGCCAGGTACTGCTGGCTGTTGCCCTTGTCGATTTCGCATGTTGGAGCGGCGTGGCCGGGCATGATGCGGGGAGAGAGGAGATAAATGACCCCGATGCCCAGGACGGCAATGGGCAGACCCAGTTTGGAGAGTTCGAACATGCCGATGGTGCCATAGCCGTATGCCGCGCTCAAGTCGCTGACGATGATGTTGGTGGAGGTGCCTATCAGGGTGCATGTGCCGGCGAGAATCGAGGCATAGGAGATGGGAATTAAAAATTTCGATGGGCTGAGCCCGTACTCGCAGCTGATGCTGAGCATGATTGGAATAAACAACACCACGACAGGGGTGTTGTTGATGAAGGCTGAGGCGACGGCGACGATAAAAAGGCTCAACAACAGCGCCATGCGGTAGTTGCCCCGGGAAATGTCTATGAGCTTGTGGCCGATGAACCCCAGCGCACCGGTCCGAATCATCCCCCTGGAAATGAGAAACATGCTGCCCACCGTGATCACGGCCGGATTGGCAAAGCCCGCTACCGCCTCCGTCGGCGTCAGAAGCCCGGTAGCCATGAGGGCGACCATAATGGTGATTGCTGTCAGGTCGACGGGAAGCTTTTCGGTGATCAGCAGAATCAACGTGACGAGCAATAGAATGGAGACGATCCAGATGCCCACAGCCGTTCCTTATCGTGTTGACGTTGTTCAGGGGAAGCAGGGGGTGAAGCCCTGACCCCCTTCAGAGTCGACAAGATAGCACTGAAAACGTAAAATGCACGTTCAAAGTGTCGATGGGATTTTCCGGCTGCGCCGATTGCAGCCGTTGGAAAAGTCCTGTACAGCAGGGTCGAGCCATCCGGGGATCGGAATGACCATGGCCGGAAACCCGAGGTGACGCTTCCGTCTAACCCAAACCAGAGGAGGTCATCATGGGGGACGAAATACGAATCAAGCGGGACACTGAAGTCTTTTTCTCGACCTTTCAGGAACTGGTCGCCGTCCATCTCGAGACGTCCCGTGCGGATGTGGCGGCGGCGGGCTGTGACCAGCTGAAGGAAAAGATTGCCCTTGTCGATGCGAAAGTGAACGCTATCCTCGCGCTAATGGTCAGCCACTCGAGGGAGCGGTCGGATGCTTTTCGGAAGATCGATGCGGTTCTCCGGTCCATGGAGGCATCGCCCGCATCCTACAGGAAAAGAGCCAAGGGGCTCAGTTCCCTGAACCGGGAATTGAAGGATTTGATAGCCGACCTCCCCGGCGGCGCCGCGAAGGACGGCGCCTGACCGGATTCCGGCCGGCATTGCGGTTTTGGGATCCCAGGGGGACATCTATGCCGCCCAGGGAGACATGATGGGCGATGGGTTGGAGGGCATTGCCGCCACCATTCTCTTTTTCGCTGTCAGCCGGCGGGAGATCCGAAAGTGTTCACCGGCCTGACGGAATGGCAGTGGGACCGCTCTACCGGCGGGCCGTCGACCATTCGCTCATGGCGCCGGCAGGGCGGCCGTCGGACAGGTGCGGACCCCTCGATGGTCTCGCCACCGTCCGGGTTCTCCTGATCTCGAAACCCCGGTCGTTCAGCGTTCGGTAGGGCTGCAGCCATTCCCACGCCCGATAGGCGGCTTCCCGGATGAAGGCCGACTCGTGGTGGACAAAAAACCGTATGAGGGCCGCTGCCATTTC
>JASFIA010000364.1:0-3843 GCA_050122915.1 Desulfobacterales bacterium
AACATTTGGCAATGGTGTCTTCCCCCGATGCGGGGGATTGCCGCCAAGGGGCCTCCCCTCCCGGAAAAACCCTTTGCAAACCCTTGTCTTCCGGATTATGGTCCCGACCGCCACAGATAGACGCAAGGACCCGTGCCATCGCCCATGGGCCGTCGCGCCCGCCTGTCTTCCCGACACCGTTCTGAGGGGGACCGACGGCATCGCGAGGCGCGCCCGGGGACACCGGTTGCCGATGTGGATTGTCTGGAGAATCGCCCTTGACCACCCGATCCCCCCATGCGAGCCCGGCGTGGAGCGGCTATGTGTTTGTGATCCTGGCTGCCGTATTATGGGGCTCCTCGGGATCGGCCGCCAAATACCTCTTCACATCCGGGGTCACCCCCTTCGCCATGGTTCAAATGCGGCTGAGCATTTCGGCCACGGCCTTGTTTCTGGGCCTTTTGATTCACCGCCCGGGGCTGCTGCGGATTGACCGGCGGGACATCGTTTATTTTATCGTATTCGGCGCTGCAGGGATGGCAGGTGTTCAGTTTACCTATCTGTTCGCCATCAGCAGAATCCAGGTGGCTGCCGCCATTCTCCTTCAGTATCTGGCGCCGGGGATTATCGCACTGCACGCAGTGGTTTTTTTCAGGGAGCGCCTGGACGCCGTCACGCTCCTCGCCCTCGCCAGCGCTTTCTGCGGCTGTTATCTGGTGGTGGGAGCCTACCATCTGTCCCTCCATGAGATGGATGTCTGGGGCATCGGAAGCGGCATTCTCTCCGCCGTATGCTTCGCCTGGTACTCCATCCAGGGAGAGCATGGCATGCGAAAATACAGTGCCTGGACTGTCCTTTTTTATGCCTTGGCATTTGCCGCCGTCACCTGGAACGTTTTAGTGCCGCCCCTTGACGGTTTCCTCCAAAGCTATCGTCCACAGCAGTGGATTTGGATCGGTTATGTGGGCATTTTGGGCACCCTTGCCCCTTTTGGCCTCTATCTGGAGGGTGTAAACCGTATCCGGTCCACCCGGGCCAGCATCACGGCCACCCTGGAGCCGATAACGGCGGCTGTGATTTCCTATTTGTTTTTGAACGAAGCCATGACCTGGCCCCAGGCGATCGGCGCCGGGCTCGTCATCGCCGCTGTGATGTTGCTGCAGCTTCGGCCGAAACCTTCAGTGGCCGAGCCCTCGACCGAATGAACCGTTCTCCTTAAGCGGCAAGCCTTCCCGCAAGGGTGGACAACGGGATCCCTTCGTCGATGGGAGTCCCCCGATGCCTTCACGGCATTCACCCTCAAAAACCGGAACGGAGATATCCAGTGCTGCTTTCAAAAGACCGATATCGGGAAGTGCTGACCGTGAGCCTTCCTCTTGTCGCCAGCACTGGCTCCATTCTAGTAATGGAATTCACCGACCGGCTGTTCCTGGCGGGCTACTCTCTGGATGCCATCGCCGCCGCTTTGCCGGCCGGTATCGCAGCATATTTCTTCATCGTGATCTTTCAGGGCACCGCAGGCTACGTCAATGTCTTCGTGGCCCAATACGACGGATCGGGGCAGCCCGAACGGATCGGAGAGATCCTCTGGCAGGGGATCTATTTCGCCCTGGCGGCCGCCGTTCTGCTGGCTCTCCTGGCCACCACAGGACCATGGCTCTTTCACCATGCCGGGCACCCGCCGGTGGTCCAGGCTCTGGAAGTGGTGTATTTCCAAACCTTGATGGTCGGGGGAGGCATCAACGTCCTGGGGGCGGTCTTCGCGGGGGTTTTCAGTGGAAGAGGACTTACCCGTCCGGTGATGGTCAGCCATGCACTGGCGGCGGCCGTCAACATTCCGTTGGACTACTGCCTGATCAACGGTATCGGTCCCTGGCCGGCACTGGGTATTCTGGGGGCCGGCATCGCGACGGTCGTGGCGTGGTCGGTAACGGCAGCGCTGCTGGCGTTCCCCGTTTTCAGGAGAGGCTCCCAAAGCGGCTATGGGGTGCGGAAACGGCGCGGTCTCCAGCCGGCGCTGCTAAGGCGGTTGGTGTTGTCCGGGAGCCCCGGCGCCTTTCAGTTCGCCATGGACATCTTTGCGTTTTCATTTTTCATCTTCATGGTGGGGCGAATCGGGCAGGAGGCGCTGGCCGTCACCAATATGGTCATGTCCATCAACGCCCTGGCTTTCATGCCGATGATGGGGTTTTCTCTGGGCACCAGCTCCCTTGTCGGACACGCTATCGGCAAAGGGGATATCCGTCTGGCATCGGAGCGGGTCAAGGCCACGCTTCATGTCACCAATGCCTATGTGCTAGTCATTTTCATACTGCTGACCGTGGCTCCCCGGTGGCTGCTGTCCCTGTTTCATTCCGCGGGCATCCGTCCCGACCAATGGACCCGAATCAATGAGGACGGCATCATTTTGTTGAGGATTATAGCCGTCACCATCTTCTTCGATGCGGGCTACATGGTGTTCACCGGAGCACTCAAAGGGGCCGGGGATACCCGGTTCATCATGTGGAGCTTGCTGCTGCTGTCGGGCGGAGTCATGGTGCTTCCGGTCTGGATAGGAGTCCAGGTGTTCGGTCAGGGTCTCTTTTACGTATGGTTCTGTGTGGCCGTGTTTATCGTAAGCCTGTGGGGGATCACCGGGTGGAGATACTCTCAGGGACGGTGGCGTGCCATGCGGGTTGTCGATGGGCCCCCAAAGCCGTAATCGTACCTCCCGGATGATCGGGGTCACCTGGCAGGATCATCCGTGCCACAGATGTCGACCCCATCCCTCAGGGGATGCGGATGAAACACTGATCCGAGTCGTCCAGGTCGAGGATGTCTTCCTGATCGTCCAAGGCGCTGGTATCTCCGGACGCCAGATAGTCCATTGTGGCCTGCATTCTGGGGGTTGCCTTGGCGATGAAGACCCTGGCCACCTTGCGCTTCCGCTCGGACCTCAGGGCATCCATGCACAGCAGATAGGCCAGGGTGGTATCGATGGCCATTCCCACCATTCGGGCGGCGTGGTATTCTTGAAAAGCGCTGTCCCGCCTGTCCTTGACGACGGAAACGGCCTTTTCCAGCAGGGTGCGGAACTGCTGGGCCCTGTCGAAAAGGTCGGACACAGGCGAGAAATCGACATCGTTTTCATAGGTATTGAGACGTTCGAAGAGCGTGCCCGCCACCACCCCCCCAACGGCCGCCACCACTTGAAGCTGCGTGGTACCCTCGTAGATGTTGGTAATCCGGGCATCCCGGTAAAGGCGCTCGACGTCAAACTCCTTGGTGTAGCCCACGCCGCCATGGACTTGGATCGCACGGTAGCAGATGCTGTTGGCCATTTCGCTGGCATAGGCCTTCACCATCGGCGTAAACAGGGCGGCCAACCGGTCGTAGTGCCGCCCCGCCTCCCGGAGATCAGATGCCGACTCCGGATGAACTTGGATCTTTTCTTCGATCCCCTCCTTGATGTCCACGATGCGGGACGTTTCGTAGAGCAGGGTGCGGGCGGCCTCGAGTTCCACCTTCATGTCCGTCAACATTTCGGAGATCGCCGTAAAGTGGCGGATCGGGCGATTGAACTGCATCCGGTCCTTGGCATATTGTGCCGCTTCCCGATAGGCCGCCTCGCCGACACCGACCGCCTGGGCTGCAACGCCGAGCCGGGCCCCGTTCATGAGGCTGATGGTGTATTTGATAAGACCGAATTTCCGTTTGCCGAGCAGTTCGGCCTCCGCGTCGTTGAACTGCAACTCGCAGGTGGGCGATCCGTTGATCCCCAGCTTGTGTTCGATGCGGCGGATCTTCATTTTCTCGTCGCGCTCGTAGATATAGAGGGAAATGCCCCGCCCACCGGTGGATCCTTCCTCCGACCGGGCCATGACC
>JASFIA010000365.1:0-3842 GCA_050122915.1 Desulfobacterales bacterium
GTTCGGGAGATCCGGCGCCATATGGCCGGTGCAGGGGTCGGGGTGGAAAGCCTTGCCGCCCCCGCCTGGGTACCCGGAGTCAGTCTCTCTGACCAGTCCAGCTTCTGGCGCCATGGATACCGAGCCGTCATGATTACGGATACGGCGTTTTACAGAAATCCTCACTACCATCTGCCGACGGATACGCCCGACACCTTGGATTATCAGCGGATGGCGGAAGTGGTGAAAGGCGTCGCCCGGGCGATCCTGTATCTTGACTAGCTCCTGAAAGGGCGGGGCCCTGCCTATTGAATGGCGGACAAGGCGTCGCTGAGGCGAACGGGAAAGCCCTCCGGGTCCACCAGCCGTTTATAGGGGGCGGGCAGCCGTCCAAATGCCGAATCGAACCGGTTCCGGATGTCTTCCAGGGTGGGTGGGGCACTGAGGGGGCGCCCGTTTCCCATGACCTGGCGGAGAAGGGGCCTGCCGCCGGTCATGGATTCGTCGCGGCGGGCGATGACGTCGTGATGCATGGCGCCGTCGCCGTCAAGAAACCGAAACACCTGCTTTTCCCCGGCCAGAGTGGTTTTCCCCGGGGACAGTTTCCGGATGTTCCGTCCGTCGAAACGGACCAGTTTGTAGACGATGTCCATGAAGGGTGCGTCGGCCGACACTCCCATGCTGGTTCCGACGCCAAAGGCGTCGATGGGGGCGTCCGACGCCAAGACGCGGTCAATCTTGAACTCGTCGAAGCCGCTGCTGGCAAATATTTTCATCTCCTCGAGTCCGGCCTCGTCGAGAATGGTCCGAACCTCCCTGCTCAAGGCGCCCATATCCCCGCTGTCCAGCCGCACCCCCACCGGGTGTTCCCCCCGGGATACCATCTCTCGGCCGACAACGGCCGCATTCTTGGCTCCTTCTATGGTGTCGTAGGTATCGACCAGAAAGACGGCGTGGTCGGGAAAAGTGGCCGCGAACGCCCGGAACGCTTCGAGCTCGGTGGGAAACGCCGTGACGAAGGAGTGGGCCATGGTGCCGGAGACGGGGATGCCCAGCCGTTTTCCGGCCTCAACGTTGCTCGTTGCCGAAAAGCCGGCGACATACGAGCTTCGGGCCACCTGGAACCCGGCGTCCCGCCCTTGGGTCCTCCGGAGGGAAAAATCAACCAGGGACCGATCGCCGGCGGCATGGACGCATCGGGCGGCCTTGCTGGCAATCATGGAGGCAAGGCCCACTGTGTTGAGGACAAAGGTCTCGGCGATCTGGGACTCGATCATGGGGGCAGTGATCTCAAGAATGGGTTCTTCGGGGAAGAAAAGGGTGCCTTCAGGCATGGCGGTGACGCTGCCGGAAAAGCGAAAGGCTTCCAAATAGTCGAGGAAAGGCTTGTGAAACTGGTCTAGGGTGTCGAGATAGTCGAGATCGTCGCCGGAGAACCTCAAGGTCTCGAGCGCCCTTAAGACTGTTTCGAGGCCGGCGGCCACGAAATACCCTCGGGTGTGCAGGGGATCGCGGGTAAAAACCGAAAAGGTGGCCGTCCGGTTCAGCCCGTGCTCGAAATAGCCGGCGGCCATAGTCAGTTCGTAGAGGTCGGTGAACAGGGGACTGATGGCATCGTTACAGGTCATGGCGAGAGGTAATCCCTGAGCGGACGGTTAAAATGAGGTTATTTCATCCCGGGCCAGCCGGCCATGGGATCGGTGGAGCGGACGCGGTGCATGCCGGCCTCGGCGAACCGACCGAACGCCTCCTCGGCCGCATGGGTGTAGTCGATGACATCGGGAATGACGACGGGCGATGTGCAGTCTTCCAGGAGATAGATCTTGCCGGCCAGGGAGGGGTCTTTGGCGAGGATCTCTTCCAGGAGGTCTTCGACGGTCCAGGCGACGCAGTGGCTTTTGGCCTGCCCGGCCACCACGACGGCATCCATCTGAAACAGGGTCTCGAACAGCCGGCTGTTTTTGCCCCCGATGGGTTCTCCTCCCGGACCGCTGGTGACCTCCGGACTGAGCACCGAATAGTTTTCGGTCAACGTCAGGTCGCCTTTCACATGGAAGTCCGGCTGGCTGCGACGGGCGATGCCGTGGAAGAAAACCGCTTCCTCGACCGCTGAGACCAGGGCGTGTCCGATTCCCCCCAGCATGGCGTGATAGGGCCAGATGGTCAGATCGTATTTTCCTTTTTGGTGGAGGGTCGCGACGTAGTGTCGAAGGTAGGACTGGCCCCACTCGGGGTCGAAGTTTAGGCTGGAGGCAAGGTCCGAATTGAACCGCCACACCCCGGCAGCCACATGTTCCGGAGTGACCAGGGTGAAAGGCGCCGGGTGCTCCCCGTGATCATTGACCAGAAACAGGCTGTGAAAGATCTGGGCGGCCTGGTGGGTGTCCATGGTGGGGCAGATCCGGGTGATTCGACCGAGATTCCGATAGATGAAGCGGCAAAGCCGCCCATTGTCGTCCACGGCACCGGTGCCGGAGCGGCCCCCCACATAGAGTTCGAACTCGGGAATACAGAAGGTGTTCTGGACATCCACCAGTAGCAGGCACACCTTGAACCGGTCTTCAGCGGCTGCTGAAATCGCGAGCCGGCCGGCCCACCGCTCCGCATCGTCCGCGCGCTTCTGGTAGGCGACTTTCCATACGGAGCCGACAGACGTCGGATCGAAATGGTCGGGGATGGGAAGGGGCTTTTGGATCATGGGCTCACAATCCTTTGGAATCGGCGTTTGATGACCCCGGCGGTCTGTGGTGAACGGTCCTAACTCATAATGGGCAAAGACCCACCGGCTGTCAACCGGTCGGGGGAAGGCGATTGCCCGCCCCGGAGGGTTTTGACAATCACGGGCAAAGCTTTTAGGATGGCGCGGTTTTTTATCTCCCCGGCGTTGCCGCCGGTGAGATCGGGGAAGGGAAGTGGATGGGGTTTTTAAACGTTGTCGCCATCGCCGTCGCCCTCGCCATGGATGCCTTTGCGGTAGCCATCGCCACGGGGGTTCGGCTAAAAAAAGTGTCCTTTCGCCAGTTTTTCCGGCTGGCCTGGCATTTCGGTCTCTTTCAGGCCATGATGCCCGTCATCGGCTGGACCGCAGGCCTTACGGTGAGGGACTACATCGAGAGCGTCGACCATTGGATCGCCTTCGGGCTTCTGGCCTATGTAGGGGTGAGCATGATCCGGGAGGCCATGAAACTGGGGGAGGACGCCAAGGAAAAGAAGGATCCGACCCGGGGCCTTACCCTGGTGATGCTTTCGGTGGCCACCAGCATCGACGCCCTGGCAGTGGGGCTCACCATCTCCATGCTGAAAGTGTCCATCTGGAACCCGGCCCTGGTAATCGGGATCGTGGCCGGGGTGTTCACGGTGCTGGGGCTGTACCTCGGGAAATCCGTGGGGGCGGCCGAGCGGCTTAGCCCCATTGCCGAAGTGCTCGGCGGGATGGTGCTACTGGCTATCGGCGTGAAGATCCTCATTGAACACAATGCGTTCGCAGGCTTGATGTAGCCCCTTGGGGTGAGGGAATTCCGCCGCTTGGGGTGCGCATGGTTTCCCTGGGAGCGATGCCATCGGCCGGGAGTCGATCCGAATTGAAGTCCGGCAAAAAGAATCTATGGGTCTGGTCGATCCTCATTTGCGTCGCGCTGACCGCAATGATGGCGGCCTTAAGTGGTTTTTTCCCTGAGGAAGATCGCAGGATCCGCATCCGGATTCGAGAGGCGATCGAGAAAGAATACCCGGAGACCGTTGACCGGATCAAGGCCACCTACGGCCTGAAACCGTTTGACCCATCCAAGCTTCCGGGGTCGGGGCCTCCAGAAAATAAACCCGTCGTTCTCGTCCACGGGCTCGATGACCCCGGAATCGTCTGG
>JASFIA010000366.1:0-3842 GCA_050122915.1 Desulfobacterales bacterium
GGCGGCCGTTTCATATTGACCGGCCTCGAGAAAGCGGACCAGCATATTGACCTGAATCCGGGTCGGACAGGCGGGGATGCACTCGCCGCAGTTGATGCAGGGGTAGTCGGAGACCAGGGAGACACTCTCCCGCGCCTGTACCATGACGGCGTCGGTATCCGGTTGGACCGGATGGGTTTCGGAATGGGTGGCGGTTCCTCTCATGGGGCCACCGATGATGAGCCTGTCCCGGTCGGCGGTGTCGACCTGGCCCGCCTTGAGGATCTCGCTGATCGGGGTGCCGATCCGGGCGCTGACGATGCGTTTTCGGCCTGTTTTTTCGATGAGGGTGACGGTTTTGAATACCGGCAGCCGTCCGGTATCGAACGCCTTGCCGATGGAGGCCGCCGCCTCCGCACTCATGAAGGTGAAGCCCAAGTCTTCGGGGGTCTGGGTCGCCGGCACCTCCTTCCCGAAAGCTCGGTGGAGGATGAGGCGGGGATGGGCCGCCGGATAGTCGTTGTCCACGGCAATAAGGCGGTCTGCATTGGTGTGGCCGAAACCCTGGACCAGATCCCTGGGGACGGCAATGACCACCGTTTCGACCCCGGTGGCGGTTTTGAGTACCTCAATCCCCTTTTCCACCGCATGGGACTCGGCCTTGATGATGTACTGGTTGGTTGCCACCAACAGATCGATATCAAGCCCGCAGATCACCACAGTGTGAATAGGTTTTTCCGGATGGTTGAACACGTCGAAGGAGGGATTCCCCGGCGCCCCGGCCAGAAAGGAGGAGAGGGTGTCGAGGGTCGGTTCGGCTCCGGAGAAGGCCTCGTCGATACTGTCAGCAGGATCCGTTTGAATCTGAACAGCGGTGGCCGTGCGGCCGAAATCCCCTATGTGGGGGGCTATGTCCGCCACCGTTCCCGTTACCGAGGAGATGGCATAGGCTGTGCTATCTTTCAGAGGCAGAAGTTTCTGACCGGTAGTGACGTCGTCGCCGACGGCCAGAGCCAGCTGGCCGGATTCCTCGAACGGGGCATCCACCAAAAGGGTCACCCGGCCGCTGGTGGCAATTTCCTGGGGGCCGACTGGCGTTTGATGGAGGAGTTCATAAGCGATGGGCAGTCTCGTCAAACCCGCAATCGAACCTTTCATCATCTATTGTTCCTTTTCCGAAAATGAAATCAGAGGGACCGATCGGGAGACCCTATCATCAGAGTGCATGGCATCCGGCACAGTCGCCCGTTTCCGGGCCTTGACCGATGCTCTCGTGGCAGGCGCCGCACTGGGCATGAAACGCGTCTGTCTTGAGTACGATCTCGTTGTCTGTGATTTCTGCATCTTCCGCGTCGTGGCAGTCGAGGCAGCTGTCGGGAGGGGTCCCGTCCGGGGATTCCGCTTGAGGATGGCATTCACTGCAGGCAGTGGTGTTGTCTTCGCCGGGCGGATGGTGGTGACAATCACCGCAGGAGGCGCCGTATTCCTCGATATGACGATCGTGGTGGAACAACACCTGTTTGGCGTTGTTTCCCGAGAAGACCAGCCGGAGTGGTTCTTCCGGCGCCTTGGAGGGAAAGGCGGCATAACAGAAGACACCCACAACGAAGAGAATAACCGCGACAAGATAGACGTTTTTCAGGTCTTTCTCTGCTGCCATCGTAGATTCATTCCTTTGATGTAAGTTAGGGCGGGTGCAGTGGATAAATCAAAGAATCTGGGTAGCATAATGGCCATATAGGTTCAAGTGTTTTTTTATATTGGGAATATTTAGGAAGGTCGAAAGAGTTATGGGGTCGTAAAAGCCGACGAAGCCGGCGGAGCACCGCCAGAACCTCTCGGTTTCTTTCAGGTAACCGAGGTTGAGCGCCACTGGCAACAAAGGGAAAACGTGGGATTGCCGGTCATAGACTCCCTTCAATGACAGACCCCGCAAACGCGGCATCCGTTGACCGGGCACGGGGCGGTCGTTTTCCCGAGCAAGGCGCGGCGGTACTCTTCCCGCAAAAAGGCCTTGGTCACCCGATTGTCGATGATGTCCCAGGGAAGCAATTCGTCCAGCCCTCGCTCCCGCTCGACGTGAAACGCCAAATCGACATGGGCCATTTTCAGGGTCGACGGCCAGTTGGCATTGCTGGAGCAATGGATGGGAAATAGGCTGGACAGGCGACGGTCTCCCCGGGACAAGAGCGCCTGGATACCGGCGCTCCTTACGGATTCGCTCTGAAAGCGAAGGTTGGGAACGGGGCCGGCTGCTTTCCGGAGAAACCGGATCCGGTTTTGAAGCACCTTGCCGGGGGCCATGGGGGCCCACTGGAAAGGGGTGAAAGGCTTGGGGATAAACGGGTTGACACTCACCGTCAGGGTGCCGATTCGCCCATGGGGCCGGCTGGCATCAACAAAGGCCGTGCGGACCCGATCCACCATCTGGACGATGGCCTCGACGTCGGCATCGGTTTCCGTGGGCAGTCCCACCATGAAATAGAGTTTCAGATTCGGAATGCCGCCTTCCACCAGACGGGAGGCGGCATTCACAATCTGCGCATCGGTGAGCCCCTTGTTGATGACCTTTCGCAATCGTTCGGAGCCGGCCTCCGGAGCGATGGTGGCGGTTTTGGTGCCGTTGGCGCGAAGGGAGGCGATCACCCCATCGGTGAGGGCGTCCGCCCTCAGGGAACTGAACGAGAGCCGCACCCGGCCGCCTTCCAGGTGCGCACACAGGTTCTCCAGATCCGGCAGGTCAGACACGGCCGCCCCCACCAGGCCCACTCGTCCGGCCTCCGGGAGATCGTTTTGTATCTGGCGGGCCAGTTGCTGGGCCGAGCGGAATCGGGGAGGCCTGTAAATGTAGCCGGCGCTGCAGAAGCGGCAGCCGTGGGGGCAACCACGGCTAACCTCCACAAGGGCATCGGCGGAAAAGGCCGTCTCGCCGCCCATGACGACGGTTCTTGTGGTGATGGGGGTGAGATCCGCGGGCCACACC
Organism: Desulfobacterales bacterium; assembly: GCA_050122915.1. Lineage (GTDB taxonomy): Bacteria > Desulfobacterota > Desulfobacteria > Desulfobacterales > UBA5852 > CALNZV01. Next base: position 2,963 of record JASFIA010000366.1, read on the forward strand.
CGCTCGACCCGATCCGGAACGTCGGCGGTAGCCGTGATGGCGGCCAGTGTTCCGTCTTTTTGGTAATCGATCCGGTAACATTGCGGCACGTAGATGCCGGGCAGTGTGGACGCCAGCAATCGGAGCTGACGGTTACGGTCGCCGGTTGGAGAATACCTGTCCAGGAAGTCCGGCAGTACCGCTTCGGCCTCGCCGACGATGATGCAGTCCAGGAAAGGGGCGATGGGTTCGGGGTTGAGGAAGCAGGCGGCCCCCCCTGCCATGACCAGAGGGTGGGGGGAACCTCTCTCTGATGCCGGCAGGGGGAGGCCTGCGTGTAAAAGGAGTCGGACCAGGTTGGGATAGTCGTTTTCAAAACTGATCGAAAACGCAATGATGTCAAAGGCGGACAGGGGGGTGCCGCTTTCGACGGTTTGAACCGGTCCGGCTCCTTCAGGAAGGAAAAATCGTTCACAACCCACACCGTCGAGCCCGTTCATCAATCCATAGATCGTCTGAAAGCCGAGGCTCGACATGCCGACGGGGTACCGGTTGGGGTACCCGAGGGCGATGTTGAGACGGCGGCGCCCAGCTTTTCTGATCACGCCGGTCTCGGCCGGGGATGTCGGTGATCGTTTGCGACGGACCATTGTGTTCCACCGCGACGGGGAGTCTTCCGGCGCCCTTAGTCGGCTTTTCGCCTGAGAAAGGTGGGGACATCCAGATCGTTTTCGTCGAAATTGCCGCCGCGGAATCCGCCGTGGTTCGAACCCGGATAATCGCCGACGGCCCGCTGGCGGCGCATGTAGGTGGGCTCTTCATAGTCGACGCCTCTCGACAGATCCTCCATGGTGACCGGGCGCAGTTTACCGCCGAAGGTTTCGTCCACCGGCGGCTCGGG
>JASFIA010000367.1:0-3832 GCA_050122915.1 Desulfobacterales bacterium
TGCGCTTGCCGGGGATGCCGTTGCTTAAAGGTTGACCATTGGTATCCTGGCCTTTTGCAACCATGGGTCACAGGCCTCCCTTGTTCAAGAGGCTTGCCGGCACTCCTGAGTCTGTTCGTTTGCATCTAATCGGTGGACGCAGGATCCGAATACCGGCAGGAGCCGATGCCAAATACCTGAGAGAACCGGTTACGTCCATTCCCGGTCCCGATCGATGACCGTTCCCTCAGGGATGACCACCTGCTTGGGTTGACGATTGGCCAATGTTACGGATCCGATGACGGAAACACCGCTTTCAAATCGAATGTCTCCGCGGATCGTCAAAGAGCGGCATCCTTTCAGAGACGGTATGCCAGAACCGAACCGAGCGTCAAAATCGTCGATGCGGCCATAGTAATCCGAATCCAAATCGATGCAAGGGGGAGGCAAGCCATGGGTATTCTCGGACCGCAGTCGATGATCGGTGGAAAACCGGTATCGATCGGAACGGATGACCAGGAGATCGTTGCATTTTTTTACAGGGAAAAATCGGTTTCTGGTTACGCATACGGCTCTGGCGTTTTCAAAACGTTCGATGGCCGATCCCATGGCAGTTTCCACCTGGAAGACGGCCGGGCTGTCCGGGTCCCTCGGGTCAAGGGTCTTGGGGTTGACGATGAGGGGCAGCGTGAAGCTTCCCTCCCTGTCTAATAAGGATTTGAGATGGTACAGGTCGACCCACAGGTTGTTGGTGTTGAAATACCGATAGGCAGTGACATCGGCTCCCTGGGTGTTCGGGGGGCACTGAGCGGATTCCCTTAAGATGATCCGACCGTCCCCTTTTCGAACCGCCAAATGGCCGCCTTTGAAATCGACGGGCTCCCGTTGCGCCACTTCCATCATAAAGGCCAGACCCCTGTCTACGAAAAACCCCAGAAGGGCGTCGTCGACGGTGGCCCCGAGATTGTCCGAATTGTGAATAAACGCATACCGTATCCCTTCTGCCCTAAGGGCTTCAAGGGTGCCGGTGGTATGGAGGGCCGTATAGATGTCCCCGTGGCCCGGAGGGTTCCACTCCTTCGAGGGGTCCTCAGGCCATTGTGCCGGAGCGAAACCGCCCTGGAGGATCTTGGGGTACTTGTTTTGCATGAACAGGATGGGCATCGCCGCCAGATTTGCCTTGGAGAGGGCCTCTCGGGTATCCGCATCGGTGCTGAAGCTGTTCATGAACACTTGTCGGACACTGTCGGTCCGGGATTGGGATAGGATGACGTCGAGAAAGGTTCGGCCTTCCTTGACCGCCAGAAGGGACTTTGGGCCTGTCAGGCCCATGCTGGTTCCCAGTCCCCCGTTGAGGGTGATGCGCGCGGCCTGACGGCGGGCATCGCGACCGGTGTCGGCGAAACCGCTTAACCTGCCTGCATCGACGATCTCTTCGCTGTTCAAGGGCCGGATGGAATCGTCCGAAATGATGCCGGTGGCACCGTCCACCACCATCCGATAGTACCCGGCAAACGTGTCGATGACAAATGGCGGGATACCGTGATCGGTCATTTTCTTTTCGAAAACCGGTAGATAAGGGTAACGGTTGCAGTAAGCCATGACGTCCTTTCGCTGGCTGTGGTCGGCCCGGGCTTGATTGACCGTTGACCGGACGGTGCGGTCTCAGACGGGGACGACCCAATCCATATCGTCGGGCTGCTTTCCGTATTGAATGTCGGTGATGGCCGCATACAGTTTCCGTGCAACGGGCCCTACCGCGTTGTCGGCGATGGTATAGTCTTGGTTTTTGCAATGGAGAACACCCACCGGAGAGATGACCGCCGCTGTTCCGGAACCGAAAATTTCTGTGAGGCGCCCGGATCTCTGGGCATCCAGGACTTCGTCGATGCTGATCTTGCGCTCGGAGACCGGCATGCCCCATTTGCGGGCGAGGGAGAGGACGGAATCCCGGGTGATGCCGGGAAGGATGCTCCCGTTCAGGGAAGGGGTGATCAGCTCACCGTCGATGACAAAAAAGATGTTCATGGATCCGACCTCTTCGATGTACCGACGCTCCACCCCGTCTAGCCAAAGCACCTGGGTAAACCCCGCATTATGGGCTTTCTGTCCCGCAAGAAGACTTGCGGCGTAATTCCCGAGGGTTTTGGCCTCCCCCACGCCTCCCTTGACGGCTCTCACATGATCTTCGGTAACCCAGATTCTCACCGGGTTGAATCCTTCGGGGTAGTAAGCGCCGACCGGCGAGAGAATGATGAAGAAACGGTAGGTGTGGGAGGCCCGGACCCCCAGGAAGGGATCCATGGCCAATATGGTGGGACGGATGTAAAGCGACGTCTCGGGCGCCGACGGCACCCAGTCTTTTTCGATCCGAAGCAGGTCCTTCAGCGCAGATAGGGCGAGGGTTTCGTCGAATTCCGGCATGCACAGCATGCGGCAGGACCGATTCAGGCGTTTGAAATTTTCCTCGGGCCTGAACAGCTGAATGCTGCCGGAGTCGGTGCGATAGGCTTTTAGTCCCTCGAACACTCCCTGGCCGTAGTGCAGCACCATGGTAGCGGGGTCCATGACGATGGGTCCGTACGGCGTGATGCGGGGAGAATGCCAGCCCTTGTCCAGATCGTAGTCCATGTTGAACATGTGATCGGTAAAATGGGTTCCGAACCCGAGCTTGGTGTCGTCGGGTTTGGATTTCAAGGAATCGCTCCGGTTGATGGTCAGCTCCATGGGAATCTCCTTTTGCATGGAAGGGATTTTTCAATAAAATAGGTCATTGGTGGCCGAACAAGACGCCCTGCATACCCGTGGCCGCATCATAGCGCCATTCCACCGGCGGCCCGGTCAGCTCTTGAACGACATAATCGATGGAAAAGGCGATTGTCCCGTGAAACAGCCGGCCCCCTGTGCAATGGTTGGCGCCGTCCGTCATCAGTCCGTGCATATGGACGAACGGTCGTCGATTCCGCTGTCCGATGGTCCCATGGGCAACGATCAGTTCCAGGGCACGTCCTTCTATCCGGGTGACGTAGACCTTCTGGGACGGATCGTAGACGCCCACGGCCGCAGCGGTCAAGGAGCCTCTGGCCACAAGGGTGCCGGAAATGATCCGATGGGTTTCGGATACGGTTTCAAGCGCCCTGACCACATCGTCACCCGATCCGACGGCACCCAGGATCTGACGGCCCGTTCGATATGAGGCACTGTGGGTCATATGACGGCGATGTCGTCCGCTTCCGGGGTTTCTTCAAATAATCTTAAACGGTTCATAACATTTCAACACTGTAAATCAAGACAAAATCCTGCGATACGGGTGATCACCTCCTGCAGTCCGGGGGGCCCGGATCCGCCGTTACCGGTTTGACAACCCACCCCCGGTCAGGTATGAGAAACCCTCTGAAATGAAACAAAAATATGAGTCAATGCTATTAATTGCCGAAAGGAACTCCAATGAGTGACGCACCATCCATTGCCAATATCGAACCGGTTCGCCTCAGTCTCGAAAGCCGGTTCAAATTCCGATGCCATCCGGGCGTGTCCTGCTTCACCCAGTGCTGCCGAGGCATCAACATCATTCTAACCCCCTACGATATCATCCGTCTCAAGAACCGTCTCGGGCTGGGGTCGGAGGAATTTCTCAGCCTCTACACCGAACCGAAGCTTCTGGAAAAGACGGACCTGCCCGTGGTGGCCCTGAAGCTCATGGACGATAATGACCGCGCCTGCCCCTTTGTTCGGGAAGACGGCTGCCTCCTCTATTCCGACCGCCCCACGGCCTGCCGTTACTATCCCCTGGGCGTGGCGAGTTTGAGCCACCGGGAAGGGGGTCCTGAACGGGAAGGGGGTCCTGAAAAGG
>JASFIA010000368.1:0-3829 GCA_050122915.1 Desulfobacterales bacterium
TGTGGAAAGGGCAGCCTGGCGGAATGGCCAGGGCGCTGGGGACACTCCCCTCCAGGCGGATGTGCTGTTGGGCCACATCCGGATCCGCTATGGGAATGGCGGAGAGCAGGGCTTCGGTGTAGGGGTGGTAGGGGGGATTGAACACGTCATCGGACCGGCCGGTTTCAACGATTCGCCCAAGGTACATCACGGCGATCCAGTCCGACAGGTGCTGTACTGCCGCCAGATCGTGTGAAATGAAGAGATAGGTGGTATGGAGCCGCCTCTGCAAATCGAACAGCAGATTGATCAAAGATGCCTGAACGGACACGTCCAGTGCCGACAGGGGTTCGTCCAGCAACACCACGCGGGGATCGGCGGCGAACGCCCGGGCTATGGCCACCCGCTGCTTTTCTCCTCCAGACAGCTCGGACGGCAGTCGGTTGTAAAAGCTGGCCGGCAAATTGACGGCGTCGAGCAACTCGAAGGTTCGGGTGACGATCTGCTCCGCCGTCATATCCTGGAGCTTGACCATGGGTCGCTGAACGGCCTGAGCCACGGTTTGACGGGGATTGAGCGAGGCCTCGGGGTTCTGAAAAACCATCTGCAGCTTTTTGATCGTGGGTAGGGGTCGTCGATCCACCCCGGCTTTCAGCGGACGATTGTCCAGCAGGATCTCCCCGGACGTCGGCGCCAGCAATCCCATGATGGTGCGGATGAGCGTTGTTTTCCCGCAGCCGGATTCACCGACGACCCCCATGGTATAGCCCCTGTCAACGGAAAGGGTGACGCCGTCAACCGCTTTGACGGTGCCTTTGGAAGTGGAGCGAATCTGAAAAAACCGCCCCCCCACCTCGTAGTGTTTTTTTACCTCGCGAAGTTTTAGAACCGGCTCAGCCGTTTTCGGCGGGTTAAACGGTTCCATTTCTTCCAGAAGGGATTTCATGCCGGAGAGCTCATGGTGGCGGAGGCAGGCGGTCAGGTGACCGGGGCTGGACTCCATCAGCGTGGGCCGCTGCTTCTCGCACGCCGGCTGAACGAATCGGCAGCGCGGAGCAAAAATGCAGCCGAAGGGCAGATTGTCCAGTGGCGGAATCAGACCGGGGATACTGGCCAAGGCCCGTCTGCGGGTGGTGGCATCGAAATGGGGAACGCAGCCCAAAAGGCTCATGGTGTAAGGGTGCCGGGGGCTGTGAAAGATCTCCCGTATATCCCCCACTTCCATCAGTTCACCGGCATACATGACCCCGATTCGATCGCAGATCTTGGCCACCACCGCCAGATCATGGGTGATATAGAGGATGGTTGAGGAAAAATGCCTCTGTAGGTCGGCTACGAGATCCAGCACCACCGCTTGACTGGTCACGTCGAGGGCCGTGGTGGGCTCGTCCATGATCATCAGAGCGGGGTTGTTAATGAGGCTCATGGCAATGACGCAGCGCTGAAGCATTCCTCCCGACAATTGATGGGGGTACTGCTTTCCAATGGCCTCCGGCTTGGGCATTGCAACGCTGGTCAACATCTCCAAAGCCCGGTCCCTGGCCTCGCCGGCGGATATGGGGTGGTGCACCCGCACCGCTTCGGCCAGTTGGGCGTCGATGGTCAAGGACGGGTTGAGCGCTGTGAGCGGATTTTGATAGACGACCCCGATCAGTTTGCCCCAAACGGCGGCCATCTCCCGGCGCGGTCGATTGGTCAGAGGGATGCCTCTCAAGAGGGCCTCCCCGCCGACGACCTTTCCGTTTTCGGGCAGATAACCGATTGCCCCCATGGCCAGAGTGGATTTCCCTGAACCGGATTCCCCCACCAGCCCGAAGCTCTCCGACGGCCTTAGCTCGATGGAGACGTCCCTGACGGCGTCAAAGAAACCGCCTTCGGTCCGGTAACCGATGGACAGGCGCCGAATGGCAAAGGTATCCGCCAGGCGATTGGACATGGCTAATTCGCTCCCGAATCGGGGTGCAGAATGGACCTGAGGCCATCGGTCATGAGATTGGTCGCCACGACCAGAAGGGAGATGGCGGCTGCCGGAAACAGCAGCATCCACGGGGCTCTGGAGAAAAAAGACCGGGCCTCGTTGATTTGAAGCCCCCAGTCTGGGGACGGGGGCTGCACCCCGAGACCCAGAAAACCGAGGGATGCCACCAGGAAAATCCCGTATGCGAAGCGCATGGACAATTCAACCAGCAGCGGGGCATAGGCATTAGGGAGAATTTCATGGAAAAGAATGTAGGTGCGCCCCTCCCCACGGGTGATGGCGGCCGCCACGAATTCCTTGGTCTTTATGTCCAGCACCATACTACGGGTGACCCGCGCCAACACCGGAACGTATAGAATCGCCACCACCATCACCAGGTTGATCAGGGCCGGTCCAACGCTGGCCAGGATCACCAAGGCCAGAAGCAATGGCGGAAATGCCAAAAAAATATCCAGAATCCGCATCAGTATCTCGTCCCAGATGCCGCCCACATATCCGGACAGCAGTCCGAGGGCGATGCCCACCATGCCGGCAAGCAACGTGCCGCTGCCCGCCAGAAGAAAGATGCCGCGGCTCCCGACGAGAATGCGACTGAAAATGTCGCGCCCATACTGGTCGGTACCGAAAAAATGGTCGGCGCCGGGTGGTTTGAGCCGGTTGGAAATATCCTGAGCCTGGTATTCGTAGGGCACCACCCACGGTCCGATAAACGCCATCAGCAGAAAAAAGGAGAACACGATCGTCCCCGCCATGGCTCCTGGATTCCGAACCAGTCGCCCGAGAACCAGCCGCCAGATGGACGCACGGGGAGGGACCCCCTGTGTTTCCAGAAGCGCATTTCTGGCTTTTCTGGAAAAGGCGCGCGCATGGCGGTTGTTCATCGAGGGCTCCTTTCCATCGGTACCGGGGAAGCGGCATTTTGAATCAGACAACACGGCGGATTCATGCCCAAAGCCACCGGGTTTGGACGGCGGGCCGCAATTCCATCCACGACCCGCCGGGCTTGCCGTTTTAATTGGCCATGGTGGCCTTCCAGAAACGACTTCTGGCCCAATCGGATGCCAGCTGAACGCCGTCCAGTTTCTGGGAAACACCCAGCACCACCCTCTCGAAGTAGGGAACGATCACGGGGCCGCGGTCGATTAGGATTTCCTGGAGCTTGTGGTAGAGGTCGGCACGCTTGGCCTCGTCCATTTCCTGATCGACCTGTCGGGACAGTTCGTCAAAATCCGCATCGGCCCAATGGGCCCCGTTCCATGGACCTTCCCCCATATACGCCAGCTTGAAGTAGGTGACGGGCGTTGCCCTGGACCCCCAGTCGGTGACGCCGAAGGCGCATTTCAGCCAGCTGTTTTCTCCGTCTCCGTAATAGACGTCGGTCGGAATGACCTGAATGTTCACGGTCACCCCGATCTGGGCCATCTGCTCCTTCCATACGGTGGCAATCGGGATGACGTCGAGCTGATTCTGGGCGGTGAGATCGATGCTCAGTCCGTCCCCATGACCGGCTTCGGCCAGAAGCGCCTTCGCCTTGGCGATGTCGGGTACCGGGGGTCGGGCCAGATGATACGCCCCATAGGCAGGCCCCACCGGGCTGAACCCGTTGCCCACGGAGCCCAATCCCGGGCGCACCGCGTCGAGGATGGCTTGATGGTCGGTGGCCAATTTCAGGGCCTGACGCACCCGGTTGTCCGCCGTGGCGTGACCCTCATCGGAACGCATATGGATCACCCAGTGCATGTTGGAATTGTAGGTCAACAGCTTCGTGGCGGGATCGGCCTCGACCACTTCTGCAAATTCGGTCGTCAGTCCGCCGACAAAATCAAGTTCCCCGCCCCGCAGGGCCTCAACCTGCCCACCCATATCAGGGGA
>JASFIA010000369.1:0-3827 GCA_050122915.1 Desulfobacterales bacterium
ATTGGCGCCCGGTGTGCCCCAGGAGTGACTTATGGACATCGGGGACGCTGCCGCCTCGGCCAAACAGGCATCCATCCGGATGGCCGCCCTGAAAAACGAAGTTAAAAATCAGGCTCTTGGGGACATCGCTAGGGCGATTGAAAACCAAAGTGCCGCCATCGTTGCCGCCAACAAAAAAGATATGGCGCGGGCTGAAGCGGACTGCCTGGCAGCGCCGTTGCTGAAGCGGCTTCGATTCGACGAGGCCAAAATCAGTGAAGCGGTGGATGGGCTGAAAAGCCTCATGACCCTTCCCGACCCGGTCGGGGTGACCTTGAGGGCCACCCAACTCGATGAAGGCCTCGAGCTATTCAAGGTCAGCTGTCCCATCGGCGTTATCGGGGTGATTTTTGAATCCAGGCCCGATGCTCTGGTGCAGATTTCGGCCCTTTGCCTAAAAAGCGGCAACGGGGTTCTCATGAAAGGGGGCAGCGAGGCCTCTGAGACCAATCGAATCCTCGCCAAAATCGTCAATGGGGCCTCCGTCGACGCCGGCATTCCCCCCGGGTGGCTGGCCCTTTTGGAAACCCGGGAAGATGTGACCGGCATTCTCGACCTGGACGAGGCCATCGATCTGATCATCCCCAGAGGCAGCAACGCTTTCGTCCGTCACATTATGGACAACACCCATATTCCGGTTTTGGGTCATGCCGACGGCATCTGCCATGTCTATATCGATCGGGATGCCGATTTGGCAATGGCCGAGAGAATCGTGGTGGACAGCAAGACCCAGTACGTGGCCGTCTGCAACGCGGTGGAAACCATACTGGTTCACCGGGAAACATCGGCTGCCGCTCTCCCAAGGCTAAAAATGGCGCTGGAAGGTAAAGGGGTGGTCATCCGCGGCTGTGAGGCAACCCGCGAGGTCATCGATGTGGCTGCCGCCACCTATGAGGATTGGAAAACCGAGTATTTGGATCTCACGGTTTCGGTAAAGGTGGTCGGAGGTCTGGAGGAGGCGATCGGGCATATCAACCGATTCGGCTCCGGCCACACCGACGTCATCGTCACCTCGAATCGTGAGAGGGCCATGCGGTTCATGGATCATGTGGATACCGCCGATGTCTTCTGGAACTGCAGCAGCCGGTTTGCCGACGGGTTCCGATACGGTCTGGGGGCCGAGGTCGGCATCAGCACAAACAAGATCCATGCCCGGGGGCCGGTAGGTCTTGAAGGACTGGTCATCTACAAATGGCGGATGATCGGCAACGGCCATGTGGTCGCGGACTATACGGGGCCAAATGCCAAAGCGTTTACCCACAAATCCTTGGTTTCCTCTTCATAGCCTACCGGGCCTTTGCCGAGATCCGCTGGCGAGATCGACCGCTTTGGGCTTCAGGGTCAGATCTAAACGATATCCCTATTTCCGAAGAGCACAGGGTATCAGCCCCGACCGGGGAGTCCACCCCATCGGCGCCATGCATTTCGGTGTGGTCCCTCCCAGCGGTGTATCCTCGCATCGCCTTCGCCGCCTTTCAATCGAAGCCGACCCCATTTCCTCACTCCCGCGGAAGGGGCCTCGTGGGGGGTGGTTCAATCGACGAGAATGAGGCTGCGTTTCCCCAAGCCGCTAAGCACATCTCTGGAGACGCTTCCCAGCAGCCACCGCTTGAGGCCTGAAAGGCCTCGCTTGCCCATGACGATCGTGTCGCTTTGACTGGCATCGGCAAGGGCGAGAAGGGTGTCCGACACCGATTGTCTTGGCTGCAGAAGCCTTAGGGGATGATCGCCGTCGATGTTCGCAATGGCCTGGAGATCCGCCCACCGCTTTTTTGCCGTCAGGGCCGACCCGGTCGAGACGTGCACGAACGCGGTGCCGTCCTTTCCCTCGGTGAGACCGGTTCGATACAAAAACACCATCGAGAGCAGCGTGCTTTCGGACAGATCCACGGGGGCTATGATGCGGCTCTCGGGACGAGGAGGCCCTAAAAGCCCGATGACTCTGCCCCGAATGCGATAGAGAAAGCGACGCTGCCAGTAAGGCACCTGAGACCGGTGCCGGCAGAAGAGAACCAGTCCGGGATTTCGTCGATGAACAAGCTCGATCAAAGACAGGTAAGAAGACTCCTGGGTCAGAGACCCCTCTTTGCCCAGAGTCAGGACCCTTGCGGCATTTACGCCGAAATACCCTTGGGCCCAGGCAAGAAAAGCTTTTATGGAAGGCAAGGCGAGGTCATCGGTTCTAACGACAGTTAGTGATGGCGTCCTCCACCGGCGGATGCGGCCGGGCGCCATTCTGGAGAGAAATTTCCTAAACAGATGGAGATCTTCGACCGATCCAGCGACAACAAGGCAGTCCGCATTCCTGCCCAGCAGCCGCAGGTCGAGGTCCGATCTGGCCTGCCGCCTTTCGGGCCAGCGGCTGCAGTTGTAGCCCTGATTCAAGACCACGCGCTTGAGGCACACGTTGCAATTGATGCAGGTCCTGATTTGCCCCCTGCCGCTGAACGCTTTTTGAATCCACAGGGGATCGACCCTCAGGGGCCTCCCCAACCCGATGAGATCCGAAGCACCCTCCCGCAGCAGGCGCTCCGCAGTAACGGGAGAAACGATCCTACCGCCTAGAATGGTTCTGACGCCTGCCGTCCGTTTCAGGGTTCGGCAGTCGGATTCGAGGTAGGCGGGCTTGGCCATCCGTCGAGCTACCGGGGCGGTGAACATGGAATGATAGGAGGCCGCCGACACCGATAGATAGGTGATGCCCTCCTTTGCGATCTGTCGGGCGAAAGTCTCGGCTTCCTTGGGCTCGATGCCACCCGGCACCCACTCCCTCAGCATGAGTCGGTAACCGATGGGGAAGGCGTCCGGGAGCCGGCCGGCGACATGTCGGATGGCGGCCAAAGGGAATGCGCACCGCCGGCCAAATGTCCCTCCGAAGGGTGACGGGCGTCCGTTGGTAAACGGAGAGAGAAACTGACAGATCAGGTATCCGCCTGCGCCATGAAGCTCGATCATGTCGAACCCGGCCTCGACAGCTCTGGCGGCGGCATCGCCAAAATCCAGCAGCACTCTCTCGATCGTCTCGGCTGTCATGGCGCTGGTCCAGGTGTTGATGCGTCTTACAAAATAGCGGGTTAGTCCGAAACGCTTCTCCAACGGGAAAAAATTGATGAAATCCTTGAGAGAGGAGACATTGAAAGCCATATTGGACGTGGTCAGAGGGGCTGGCAGCAGAGGGCGATCGGTATCGGCAAACCGGCCGGCATGATTGAGTTGAAGGCAGGCAAGGGCGTTTTCTTCCTTGATTGCCTTTGCCAGTCGCGTCAGTCCGGGGATGAAGTCGTCTCCATCGGCACGCAGCTGATGTATGGATATCCTTCCGTCCGCCGATACGGCGGCATTGGCGACGATCACCAGGGCGGCACCCGCTCGGGCCAATTCCCGGTAGTGGTCGATCATGAGATCGCTGACCCAGCCGCCTGGGGACGCGTAGCCCGTGTAGACAGGCAGAGCCACCACCCGGTTCTTCAGCAGGCGGGAGCCGACCGTAAGGGGGCTCGACAGGGTCGGAAACCGTTTCGGGCCCCGGGCATGGTAAAGGGGGTTGGGCAACGTCATTCTCCCCATTGGAAAGCACTGGCACTCCGGTGATGACACGGGGAACCGAGCATGCCCCCGTTTTGAATACAATATAATCACTGGGGGCATCGGCGGCAGAGGGACGGGAGCATCTTGAAGTGGGAGAAGGGTGGACCCAATGATTTACCGTATTCAGCGGATCGGATCCCGCCTGGAGGTGTCCGGTCGAATCGATACTTCAGCGGCGATCGTCTGGGACATCATAACAG
>JASFIA010000370.1:0-3813 GCA_050122915.1 Desulfobacterales bacterium
GGTTGTATTCCCTGGCAAAGGTGAGGGACAGGTTGATGGCGGTTGCCGTTTTCTTGTTGAACTTGACCAGGGCACCGAACTGCTTCCCGCGGCCGAGCGGTTCGAAACACCCATTGGCACCGACGGATGACTCACTTGTCGATGAGCTTCAAAAGCTCATCGGTTTTCTGCCGCATCAAGGTCGCATCCCCCCTGGACTCCACATTGAGCCGGATCACGGGCTCGGTGTTGGAGCTTCTCAGGTTGAACCGCCAGTCGGGAAATTCCATGGAGAGGCCGTCGGTGTGATCGACGGAAAGCGCCTCATCTGCAAAAAGGCGCTCGATAGTCTTGATCAGGGCCGGGGCATCGGGAACCTTCCGGTTGATTTCCCCGCTGGCGGGAAACCGCCGCATCCGCTCGCCCACCAGGGCGGAAAGCGGCTTTCCGCTGGCGCTCATCCGCTCGATGATAAGAAGCCAGGGAATCATGCCGCTGTCGCAGTAGGCGAAGTCCCGGAAGTAGTGGTGGGCGCTCATCTCCCCTCCGTAGACGGCGTCCTCCTTTCGCATCCGCTCCTTGATGAAGGCGTGGCCGGTCTTGCTCATGACCGGTGTGCCGCCGGCGTCGGTGACCACATCGACAGTGTTCCAGGTCAGCCTGGGATCGTGGATGATCCGCGATCCGGGGTGCTTTTTCAGGAGCATCTCGGCCAGGAGGCCCACGATGTAGTACCCCTCGATGAACTGGCCCTTTTCGTCGATCAGAAAACACCGGTCGAAGTCCCCGTCCCAGGCGATGCCCAGATCCGCCCCGTGCTCCTTGACCGCCTGAATGGTGGCGGTGCGGTTTTCCGGGAGGAGGGGATTGGGGATGCCGTTGGGAAAAGTGCCGTCGGGCTCGTGGTGGATCTTGACGAATGTGACCGGCAAGCGGGGTTCCAGGGCATCGACGACCGGACCGGCGCAGCCGTTTCCGGCGTTCACCACGAGGGTCAGGGGGGCGAGGGCATCCGGGTCGACATATCCCAGGAGGTGGTCGACATACGCTTTTTCGATGGCGAGAGGCGTGGTGGCGGGCTTGCGGGATGGCCGTTTGAACGGGTGGTTCTCCATCCACCGGGCGATTGCGTTCAAGCCGGTGTCGCCGCTGATGGGGCGGGCGCCTTTCCGAACCAGTTTCATCCCGTTGTAGTCGGCCGGATTGTGGCTTGCGGTGACCATGATCCCGCCGTCCATCTTTTGGGCGAACGTGGCGAAGTAAATCTCTTCGGTGCCGCAGAGGCCGATGTCGAAGACCTCCGCACCTCCGTCCGTAAGGCCCGTGGCCAGAGCACCGGCGATGGCGGGGCTGGATAGCCTGATGTCGCGGCCGATGACGACCCTGGACGGTTTTTCGACGGCGGCAAAGGCCCGCCCGATGCCGTAGGCGATGTCGTCGTTGAGTTCATCGGGAATTCGTCCCCGGATGTCGTAGGCCTTGAAGCATGGAAAAGGGGTCATTGCTGCTCTCCAGTGATGTAAGGAAAACGTCTGATCGCCGCCGGCGATGGCCGTCTCAAACGGCCAGCTCCTTCACGACCCGGGACAGGCCGTCCCTCCAGTCGGGCGCTTCGATGCCGAATGCGGCGGCGATCTTGCCGCAGTCCAAGACGGAGTTGGCGGGTCTTGCGGCGGCGGTCGGGTAGTCTGCGGTGGTGATGGCCTCTAAAGTGTCTAATGTCAAACCGATGCCCGCCGCCTGGGCGGCAGCGAAAATGCGGTTGGCGAACCCGTACCACGTCACCGTTGGGGCTCCGCAGAAATGATAGGTCCCCCAGGGCAGATCCGGGTCGTCGGCATAGCGGGCGCAGATGGACAAGATGGCCCGGGCGATGGCGGCGGCGTCCGTGGGGCAGCCGATCTGGTCGTCCACCACACCGATGGCATCCCGCTCCCGGCCCAGGCGGATCATGGTCTTCACGAAATTGCTGCCGTGGGAGCTGAACACCCAGGCCGTCCGCAAAATGACGTGACGATCCAGGCGGCTGGCGACCGCGGCCTCTCCGGCCGCTTTGCTTCTGCCGTACACCCCGGCGGGGTTGACGGGGTCGGTTTCCCGGTAGGGGCGCTTCTGGTTGCCGTCGAAGACATAGTCCGTTGAGAGGTGAATCATCGGGATGCCGCCCGCCCTGCAGGCCTCCGCCAGGTTGGCCGGCCCGAACTCATTGACCGCGGTGGCCAGATCGGGCTCGGATTCCGCCTTGTCGACGGCGGTGTATGCGGCGGCATTGACCACCATGGACGGGGCAACCTCATGGAAGATGCGCTTTACGGCGCTTTTGTCCGCAATGTCCAAGTCCTGGTGGGTGAGGGCGGCGGTTTCGAATCCATGCTCCGCGGCGGCGGCGGCGGTCTCTTTCCCCACCTGGCCGCCAGCGCCGGTGATAAGCAGTTTCATGGTCACTCCTGTCACTGGGGGAGTCGATCCGAAGGGATGTCCTTCAGGCGCGGGAATTGCGTGTCCTTGGGGGAGAGGAGGGGGGAGGCGACGGGCCAGTCGATGGCGATATCCGGATCAGACCAGAGAATGCCCCCTTCGTCAGACGGGGAGTAGATATCTGAGCATTTGTAAGTGACATGGGCCTCGTCGCTCAGCACGCAAAAGCCGTGGGCAAA
The DNA here is from genome assembly GCA_050122915.1 of Desulfobacterales bacterium. Lineage (GTDB taxonomy): Bacteria > Desulfobacterota > Desulfobacteria > Desulfobacterales > UBA5852 > CALNZV01. The sequence goes on from JASFIA010000370.1 coordinate 2,637, forward strand.
TCCGACGGGGACAAACAGCTGCCTGTGATTGCCCTCGGAGAGAACCGCGCCGAACCACCGGCCAAAGGTCGGGGAGCTTTTCCGGATGTCTACGGCCACATCGAAGATTTCTCCCCTGATGACCTGAACCAGCTTGGCCTGGTCGTGGGGGTGCTGAAAGTGAAGCCCCCTGAGGGCGTTCTTCGCCGAGTAGGACACGTTGTCCTGCGTGAAGACGGAGTCGATGCCGGCCTCACGGTAGCGCTCGATTCGGAAGGTTTCGAAAAAATAGCCCCGGGCGTCTTCGAAGACCCTGGGCTCGATGACCAGAACACCCTCCAGTCCGGCGTGGGAAACCTTCATCAGAAATGATCCTTCACGCTCAAGACCCCTTGAAGGTAGCGCCCGTAGCCGCTGTTGTTGAGAGGGATGGCCAGTTTCTCCAACTGCGCGGCATCGATGAACCCTTTCCGATAGGCGATTTCCTCAACGCAGGCGACCTTCAGCCCCTGCCGCTCTTCGATGACCTCGATGAAGCTGGCCGCCTGCATGAGGCTCGTGTGGGTGCCGGTATCGAGCCAGGCAATGCCGCGGCCGAATTTTTCGATAAAGAGGCTGTCCCGGGACAGGTAGGCGTTGTTCAGGTCCGTGATCTCGAGTTCCCCGCGGGCGGAAGGCGTGAGCCGGGCGGCCATGTCGGACACCTGGTTGTCGTAGAAGTAGAGGCCGGTGACGGCCCAGTTGGATTTCGGTTTGACCGGTTTTTCTTCGATGTCGATCACTTTGCCGGCCCCATCGAAGCTGATGACGCCATAGCGCTGGGGGTCGTTGACCCAATAGCCGAATACCGTCGCGCCCGACGTCCGGTTCTTGGCCGTTGCCAGCTGCTCGGGCAGACCGTGGCCGTAGAAGATGTTGTCTCCCAGGATCAATGCGACCGTGTCGGATCCGATGAATTCCCGGCCGAGGATGAAGGCCTGGGCAATCCCCTCAGGTTTGGGCTGTTCGACATAGGAGAAGGAAAGGCCCCACTGGCTGCCGTCCCCGAGCAGTTCCCTGAAACGGGGGAGATCCTGTGGGGTGGAGATCACCAGGATCTCCCGAATCCCCGCCAGCATGAGGATGGACAGGGGATAGTAGATCATGGGCTTGTCGTACACCGGAAGCAGCTGCTTGCTGACGACGAGGGATGCGGGAT
>JASFIA010000371.1:0-3809 GCA_050122915.1 Desulfobacterales bacterium
CCTGCCACCGCCATTTTATGGCGAAGGAACTGACGCAGGGTCATGTACCACAGCTGGTTTCGGTGCCGTTCGTGAAAGGTGGCGTCCGCCATGAAACCGCGGCTCCTTAAGTATAGGTAATTCTCGGGTCGAGGATGGCGTAAACGATATCGGCAATCAAATTGGAAATGACCACCAAGAAGGCTATCACGGCCACGATGCCCATCACGATGGAGTAGTCGAAACGGGTGGCGGCATCGACGAAAAGACGTCCCATTCCCGGCCAAGAATAGATGGTTTCCGTAAACAAGGCCCCCGCAAACAAGACCGGCAGGTCGATCGCCACGACGGTCACCAGGGGGATGGCTGCATTTCTGAAGGCATGCTTGTAGATGATGACCCTCTGGTGAAGACCCTTGGCGGCGGCAGTGCGGACGTAATCCTGGTGGATCACCTCCAGCATGCTGGTCCGCAGAAACCGAACGTACTTGGCGGCGATCAGTGTGGATAGACTCAGCATGGGCAAGAAGAGGTGTTTCAGGCTGTCGATGATGGAAAAGTCCCCGCCGAGGCTGCGCATCCCACCGCTCGGAAACCACCGAAGCCAAATGCTGAAAATGATGATCAGGAGCAGCCCCGAGTAGTACACCGGCATGGAGCGGCCGACATAGGTCAAGGTGGTGGCGATGTGGTCGAAAATGGAATACTGGCGAGTGGCGGAGACGATGCCCGCCGGAATCGATATGAGCAGGGCCACCAGCAGCGAAACGCCGGTGAGATAGATGGTGTTGGGCAACCGCTCCCAGATTTCCGTCACAACCGGTCGTTTGGTCGTGAAGGAGTACCCCCAGTCCCCCTGAAGAATGTTTTTCAGCCAGGAAAAATACTGCACGTGAATGGGCCGGTCCAGACCCATTTCATGCCGCAGCCGTTGGATATCGGCCTGGGAAATCTCCGGGTTGTTTTCGTATGCGGCAAGGGGTCCCCCGGGCAGCATCTGCATCAGCACGAATGTCGCAAAGGTGATGATGAGCATGACGGGAATCACCGAGAGCAGTCTTCGGAAAATATAGGTGACTCTCATGGCATTACCACTTTCGGTGACCGCCGCGCGCCGTCAAACGGCGCGCGGCGAAACAGCATGTCGAATCGACCGGATGGAAAACTACTCCACGGTCCAATCGGCGACATTCCATGTCTCCACGGCATCGATGATGCCGTAGCCGTTGGGTTTCCAGCCTTTTACGTTGTTTCTGAAGGCGTGAACGGTAAGCCGCTGGTAGAGATAGATGTGGGGAACGATTTCCGCCACCCGAGCCTGAGCGTTTCGGTAGGCCTCCGCGCGTTTTTCCATGCTGGCCGACTTGCCCGCCATGTCAAGGAAATTGTCCAGTTCGGCATCACGGTGACGGGTGTAGTTGTACCCGCTGCCGCCGTTGGCCTCCGTCGGGATGTTCTTGGAGTGGAAATACCCCTCGAACTGCTGGTGGGGGTCGATGCCCGGACCCGTAGTGTACATGAGGATGTCGTAGCGGCCTTTCTTTCGGTCGGCGTCGTTGGCCCATGAACCGAACAGGACGGAAGAGGGAACGTTTTCGATGTAGAGTTCGACGCCGACTTTGTTCAGTTGATCCACCAGGACCTGCTGCACCAGCTCCCGCAGCTTGTTGCCGGTAGTGGTGGTGATTTTAAGGCGCATCCTTACCCCGTCTTTTTCCCGAATGCCGTCGGCACCGGGTTTCCAACCCGCGTTGTCCAGCAGCTCTTTCGCCTTTTCAGGGTCGTAGGGCCTGGATTTTATATCCGGATTTGTGGCCCATCCGCTGGGAATTTCGGATGTCCCCACCTTGGCTTTTCCGTAGAGCAGTTTGTCGGCAATTTCCTGCTTGTCGATGGCGAAATCGATGGCCGTTCGCACCTTGAGGTCGGCAAGAATCGGATGGGGATAATCCGGATTACCGTTGTTGGGGGGCGTGGGGATGCTATGATTGAGTATCAATCGTTCAGAAGTCAAGGAGTTGGAAAGGCACAGGGACACTTCGGGGTTTTTTTCCATCATGGGGATCTGAGCTTCAATCAGATCCCACACGCCGTCGATATCCCCGGCTTGAAGCTGGGCGATACCCACTTCCCGGCTGGGGATGATCTTGAAGAAGATCTTATCGATTTTCACGTTGTCCGCGTCACGATAGTGGGGGTTTTTCGCCATGGTGATGTGATCGCCGCCGACCCATTCGGTGACCATGAACGGCCCGGTTCCCACGGGCATCCGGTTGTATGGGGCATCGTTGATGTCAGGCAGGTCCCCCAGGATATGCTTGGGGAGCAATGGAGCGAAACGGGTCAGGTATGGGGCATAGAATTCCTTGTATTTGACGATGGCGGTATAATCGTCCGGAGTCTCGACGGATTCGATCAATTCGTAGCCTGACCGGCTCTTGACCAGGTTCTTCGGGTTGACAAGGGCTTCCCAGGTGAATTTGATATCCGCCGCCGTGACTGGGGCCCCATCACTCCACTTGAGCCCTTTTTTCAGCTTGTAGGTGATCGTCAGCCCGTCCGGACTCACCCCGCCGTTTTCCTCAGTGGGGATTTCTTCCACCAGCACGGGAACGTATTCCCCCAGATCGTTAACGTCTATCAGATATTCGGCAAAAGGTTTGTGCACGTAGGTGATGACCGTCTGAACCCCGATATAGGTATTCAGCGTTTCGGGCTCCTGATAGACACCTAAAGTGATTACCTTCTCCGCCGATGCGGAGAGTGGAACGCAAAAGGCCAATACGACAATCAAAATCGCCAAACCGCTTTTTTTTAGCATCCTTTCTCCCCCCTATTTTATGGTTGATTTTGTACCCGGCAAGTGGTTTAATTAAATTTATGAATGCAGTTTAATAAATATTGAAACCAATAAAAACCAGATCCCATTTCGGAAGTCAAGTCATTAATGCGGTGGCAAGCTGTTTTAGAGACGGAAAATGGTGCGGCGGCAGCGAACAGGGCGTTCTGAACGCGTGACAAGGGCGGGTGGACCGCGATGAGGGGAAACGATATTTTACTCGACATCCGGGGGCTTAGAACGCATTTTTTTTCCGAAGACGGCGTTTCTCCTGCCGTGGACGGCGTGGATTATCAGGTAAGAAAAGGCGAGACACTGGGTGTCGTGGGCGAATCGGGATGCGGGAAAAGCGTCACGGCCCTTTCCATCATGCGGTTGATTCCCGATCCGCCGGGAAAGATCATCGACGGCGATATTCTCTTCGAGGGAAGCAATCTGCTTGCCCTTTCCGACGAAGAGATCCGGAAAATCAGGGGAAACAAGATTTCCATGATCTTTCAGGAGCCCATGACGTCCCTCAACCCGGTTTACACTATCGGCAACCAGATATCGGAAACCCTTACGCTGCACCAGGGCCTCACCAAATCCGAGGCCTTGGACCGCTCCATCGAAATGCTCAAACTGGTCGGCATCCCCTCTCCGTCCAGACGTGTCAAGGAGTACCCCCACCAGCTCAGCGGCGGCATGCGTCAGCGGGCCATGATCGCCATGGCCCTGTCGTGCAACCCCAACCTTCTGATTGCCGACGAACCGACCACTGCACTGGATGTCACCATTCAGGCGCAAATCCTCGACCTCATGGGCGCCCTTAAAGAGGATCTGAATACCGCTATCATATTGATCACCCACGACCTGGGCGTCGTGGCGGAGAGTGCGGCCCACGTGGTGGTCATGTATGCGGGGAAGGTGGTGGAAGACGCCGATGTGTTCGGCATTTTTGAAAACCCTATGCATCCCTATACAGTGGGTCTACTAGAGTCGATCCCCCGGC
>JASFIA010000372.1:0-3805 GCA_050122915.1 Desulfobacterales bacterium
CATGGACTTCTGCAAGGCCAGATCCTACGTAACGGTGTATCTAGGGACCTTCGAAGGGCTGTCACCTGCCAGGCATCTCTATGAAAAACTTGGATTCAGGCTCGTCGAGGAGCACTCGGGTGCCCAGTGGGGAAGGGTCGTCAAGGAACAACGTTTCGAGGCCGCACTCCGGGAGCAATTGAAGCAGTGAAGGCAACCCGATCAGGACCATCGACGACCGCTCCATGGAAAGGAAACGTTCCCATGAGCCCCCTTCCCATGTATAATTTCCCCGGATTCATGCGGCATCCGTCCAATCGGGTCGCAACGGCCTCTCAGCGCACCAAGGGAATCGAAGGCTATGTCTATGACGGCGCCGACGGAAGCCAACTCGCCGTCTGGATCTGTCACGAAGACGCAGCATCCGCGGCCCATACCCATGATTTCGATGAATCCATCGCCGTCATCCAGAGCGAATACACAGTCCTTTTAGACGAAGAATCGATACGGCTTTCTACCGGCGACGAGGTCATGGTTTCGAAAGGCGTCCGACATGGAGGCTTGGTCAGCGCCGGCACACGGATCGTCAATGCCTCCGAAGGGCATCGGGCCGAAAGGTCCGACACTCCCTAAATCGACGCCGTCATCACGGCAGAGGGGCTTCCATCCCCGACGGCCCGGTTCAATATCCGAGTCCCGAGGGGATGGCTCCCCTGCCCCTGGCCGTTCGCACTGACCCCTGCAGGGGAGGTTTCCCTGTCGAAAGGAGGGCTAAAACGATGCTTGAATTCATCGATATCGGAATGGCAAACGCCGTCGCCTATCGCCTCGATGGGAAAATTACAGAAGAAGAAATGCGGTCGGTCCTTTCCCTATTCAGGGATAAGATCGATAAGGGCGAACCGCTTCTCGTCTATCAGGAGATTGTCGGTCTCGAAGGTGTCGAGGTCAAAGCCATGGCCGAGAAGCTGAAGTTTTTCCGCGATGCCGGGCTTTCCCATTTCAGCAAGGTGGCCGTAGTGACCCACCGGAAATGGATTCACAAACTGGTGGATCTTGAAGACAGGCTGTTCAAGCATATCGATATGCGGGGATTTCCCTTCGAGGAGAAGGCTGGAGCCATTGACTTTCTGAAGCGTCCCTGAGCAAAGGGTACAGTCGCTTCCCCGCAGAGCGCCGGGGTTGGGTCCAAGTCTTGCGTCCGGGTCCTCAAGCGTCTGAATGGCGGCCGGACGAACCGACGTTGCCTTGAGGTTCATTTCAGGCTGACGTTCAAGGAATAGTCGCCCCGATCGCCGCTCAACAGGATGACGTAGTCGCCCGGCGGGATATCGGTAACATGGAGTTCGGCGGCGGCGGCGTTATAGGCGGTGCTTTTCGTGATGGTCGGATTTCCCGCAATGACAGATCGATTGTCCACCGTACGAATTTGGACGTCCCGCATCCCGGCATCGACGATGGCTTTGGCCGTAACCGTCAGTGTCTTTCCGGCCACGGTGATGCTGACGGGAAATTCATACCTGTCGGATGCACTCAAGATTCTACCCTTGGTCTTTATTCGCTTGTTCTGGGGGAAGCTCCACGTAAAATAGGCAACCTCATCGGATCCCGTGGAACCGGTACCGAAATAATCGCTCGAATGGGAATAGGGCTTCCGGATCGCGGCGTTGATCCCTCTGCCGGCCATGGCTCCCCAGGCCTTGAAGGCGTTTTGGGATTTTCCGCCGTTGAGGTCCTGCTCCGCCAGAATCTGTGCATAGATGGCGTCGAAAAAGTCCGGATGATTGGGTCTGTGGCCGCCGGTCGGAGTGAAGTAAAACAAGCCTTGGTAGACAAATTTGAGGGCTTTTGATTTGAGAACCCGGCTCAAATCGTAGAGGTATCCGCCCCAAATCTCGCCGGTGTAGTGCTCTTCGGGGGTTCCCAAAGACGGATGGTCCACGTCATCCGGGTACACGCGTGTGTTGTTGAGATTTCTGAGATATCCCTTGGAGGTCCAGTCCCAGGCGACTTCACCCATCAAAGGGGTTTTCGTGAATAGATAGGCGAACCAATCCGCATTGCCCTCCCCCATGGCCCTTCCGTACTGGTTGATTTCCCCTCCGAATTGGGCATCGAACCCAACCCAGTCCATCATGGCGTGAGTGTATTCATGACTGAGAACCCCCAGGTCGAGAATCAGGTCTTCAGAAAAGGCGGAGCACGACCCCTCGTTGCCGAAGGCCAGCCCCGGGATCCCGCTTCCGAGATCGGAGGTGTAGATCGCATTGCAGAAATCATCCACGTTGACGACGACCGGAATAGACAGGGTGTAGAAATAGTCCGGCGAGGCGGGACCATAGCGTTTCAGGACTTTCTTCCGCCACCAGTCCCACAGACGGTTCATTTGGAAGTAGGCGGTCGTGGCGTCAAACCAAGGTTTTTCCGCCGGCAAGTCGGGATCATAGTTGAATTTGAAGGTGGGAGAAAAGGGATCGTTGCTGTTATAGTCGTAGATATCGCTGTGAAGTCCCCACAGCCACCCTTCCGAATAGCCTTCTGAGCGGGTGAACATGTTCTTCAGGGAGGAGCCTTTTATCTGGTCCTCATGCCATGCGCCGTTGGTCTTGTATACCTTGCCTTTCCCATTTTTCAGGGATGTGATCTCGTTTGCTGCATAGAGGATTTCAGAGCTCTCGGCATCGATGTGGTACACCCAAAGGCCAAAGGGGTTTCGAACGGGGGCAGTCACCTTCCAAATGAAACGGTGGCTGTCGGCATAGGGTGCCACCATCTCGACGGCATTCGCGGGGGACACGGTCGCTTCGTCTTCGAGCCTCGCCTGAAGATCCGCCACCACGATTTCCACCGCCTCCTCCCGGGTGACGATTCTTTCGTTTTCCACGCGGAGATCTTCAATGTAATCGTTTTGAACCATGGACACCTGCCCCCCATCGGTGGCGTGAACCAATACGAAGGCACCGCTGACGGGCAGGTTGTCGTAAGTCTGCTGGAGCCTGACGTGATGCCGATCGTGGGTTCGATCGACCGTCGTGGTCCGCAGTTCCTTGGAAGCGTCTTTCATGCCGAATAGGCTATTACAATCCTTTATAAATCCGAAGGCAACCCTCTCAGGATCGCCGGGATAGCTCCTCGACAAATTGCCGTATAGAATCTTCACCCTGCCGTCTTTTTTGCTCAGGTTGGCCTTCCATCGATTGCCATGCATGGCGTTGAAGGCCTCAAATCGGCCTTTGCGGGCGGCCCAGGCACCCATTTTGGAGGAGGAACCGACCTGGCCGGGCGGGACAGGCATGGCTGACCGTTCGAAAAGGGACCCATCATCCGTTTCCCCGGCTGCAGTCGGCTCCGCCGCGTATACAAGAGAAACCATGAGACTTATTGCTACAGCGATTCGAAGAGTTTTGCCCCTCAAGATGTCCTCCCCAACAAGAAAAGAGGGTTTGCTTGAAAAAACCACTTCTTTGACGATGCCCCCCCAAGGGCATTGCCTATGAATGAGTCCGATTCAGAGAAGGCCAAGATCACGATCTGTTCGGGATATGCAACTTTTGTTCCTAAATGAGGAGGCCCTCCGATCCCGAAGGGGCGCAACCCTTAACACCTAAAAACGACCTGCCGCCAAGTCTTTTTCACAATGGAGATGGCGTTGTATTTGCCTAAATACTGCTGCCAATCACTCCGGTTTGGTGAAAGTGATCGACAGGAGGCCGACAATGGAATAAAAAAAATCCTATATATAGGCAATTATGGTTATACTATCGGTGGCGTCCAACTCCGGAACCTTCGTCGGCTGTCATATCGAAAACAGCCAAAAAGGAACTGA